>NZ_AGIK01000007.1 GCF_000230675.1 Synechococcus sp. WH 8016
CTGGTGAATGAATTGGCCAATGGAGTGCCATTACCGGCGTAGAGAGTGCCAGCATTTTTTGAGGTGTAGTTGTAAGCAGCTGCGAGGCCCCAATTCTCAGGAGCGTATGCAATCTGAACAGTTCCGTTGGAGCCAGCACAATCGGTAGCGAGACCGCCAGTGCCTGCTCCACATGTGTCATCGAAAAGACCATCGGACGCATTCCCTGGATTCGAGAAAGCTCCGTTGGTGCTCAGATAATTAGCACTGATTATGAAATCATTAGATTGCCACCAAAGACCACCGCCGGCTCCGAGAGCAGAGTTATAGGTCGCAGGAGCACCGGCGTAGGTGAAGAAGTCAAGAACAGTGTCAGCTGGGTAAGCACTAGGCCAGACAGCCAACATATCGTCCTGTTGCACATAAGCACCAACAGTTGCAGTGAAGCCCGCACCAATAGGAAATTGATAATAAATACGTTCTACACCAAGGCTGTCTGCACCTGAAGGCTCTTCAAACGCAATCTCCAAGGCATCAAGACCGACATAGCCATCACCACCAAAAGCAGAGTTACCGAAGTTCCCGGCACGGAGCATGGTGCGGAAAAGATCCTTACCGGTAAAGCTCGTGTCGAGAGTTATCTGGAGGTCGTAGTTGAAACTCACAGCACCAGACTGAGCGGCAGCAGCATCAGCACGCTTCTGGCCGTCGACTTGCTCAGCGTTTCCGCCGAAGCTGTTAGCACCGATCACGAAGGTGGCTACACCTTTCAGCTTGGTGGTGGTGGAGAACTGAGTTGCTTCCAGTTCGCCAACGCGAGCTTCCAAACCGTCAACACGGCCCTTGAGGATGGCGAGTTCTTTTTCGAACTCTTTCATCAGGCGCTTCAGCTCGTCGGTCACTTCGGTGACGCGGTCGAGACAAGCGTTCAACAGAGCAGCCGCTTCATAGCGAGTCATCGCCCTGTTACCGCGGTAGGTGCCGTTGGGGTATCCAGCCACACAGCCGTAGCGCTCGATCAGGTTGCTAAGTGCCTGATAAGCCCAGTCGGTTGGGTAAACGTCGGAAAACTGAGTGATGCTGGTGACTTGCTCGCGGCTGTTCGATGCAGAGCTGGCGGCGTAGTCAGAAACACCGTTGATGTTCAGCTCAGTCGCTTTGAAGTCAGTGGCTTTGAAGTCAGTCGCTGTGAAGTGAGTGGCCTTTCGATCTGAAGCGTTCGCAATATTTAAGTCAGATGCCGACAACAGAGCGAGCAATGTGAGACTCAAAGGCTGAAGTTGAGAAAGTTTTGACACTCGTTTAACGGGCAATCTGCTAACTCTTTCATCAAACAATCCATCTTCAACTCAATAAGACCAGCCATCCAGGTGGCCGTAAACACAAAAAAGCCCCCTAAAGGGGGCTGAGTGAATTCAAGCCACAAATAGTAGGGCTTTTAAATTACTTCGTTTCCGTGAATTCAGCGTCAATGACATCATCACCAGCATTACTGGATCCATCGCCAGAGTTACCAGTAGCGGCACCATCATCACCAGAAGCTGCTGCCTCAGCACCCGCCTGTTGGTAAACAGATGCACCAACGGTGTATAGCTCCTGCTGTAACTCCTCAAGGAGGGTCTTCATCGACTCAAAGTCCTCTTTTTCCGTTGCTTCCTTGAGCTTGGTGGACTTCTCTTCAACCTTGGACTTGGCGTCGGCGTCAACCTTGTCGCCGAGTTCAGCCAGTTGCTTTTCGGCTTGATACACAAGAGTTTCAGCCTGATTCTTCAGGTCAATCTTCTCGCGCTTCTCCTTATCAGCACTGGCATTGCTCTCGGCATCCCTCACCATCTTCTCGACTTCATTGTCAGAAAGGGTGGAGGCGCCTGTGATCGAAATCGACTGCTCTTTGCCGCTGCCCTTGTCCTTCGCAGTCACGCTCAAAATGCCATTGGCATCGATGTCGAACGTGACTTCGATCTGAGGCACACCGCGAGGGGCAGAGGGGATGCCATCCAGACGGAAGGTCCCAAGACTCTTGTTGTCGGAAGCCATCTCGCGCTCACCCTGGAGCACGTGAATTTCCACGTTGGTCTGACCATCCACAGCCGTGGAGTAAGTCTCAGATTTTTTGGTTGGAACGGTGGTGTTCCTCGTAATCATTTTCGTCATCACCCCCCCGAGCGTCTCGACGCCCAGAGATAGAGGTGTGACATCAAGGAGCAAGATGTCTTTGACTTCACCGGCCAACACACCGCCTTGAATGGCGGCTCCGATAGCCACCACCTCATCAGGGTTCACGGTCTGATTGGGATCCTTGCCGGTGGTGCGCTTCACAAGCTCCAGCACAGCCGGAATCCTGGTGGAACCACCCACCATCACAATCTCGTCAAGCTCACTTGATGAAAGCTTGGCATCTTTCAAAGCCTGCTCAACTGGGATGCGGCAACGATCGATCAGCTTGGAAGCCAGCTCTTCAAACTTGCCGCGCGTCAGGGTGAGATCGAGATGCTTGGGTCCTTCAGGAGTCGCCGTGATGAAGGGCAAGTTGATTTCGCTCTGGGTCGCGCTCGACAGCTCAATTTTTGCTTTCTCAGCCGCTTCGGTCAGACGCTGCAGAGCCTGCTTGTCCTGACGAAGATCAATGCCTTCGTTGGATTTGAAGCTGTCGGCGAGATGGTCAACAATCACTTTGTCGAAGTCATCGCCGCCAAGATGCGTGTCACCTGAAGTGGAGAGCACTTCAAACACGCCATCACCGACTTCCAGCACAGACACATCGAAGGTGCCGCCGCCAAGGTCGAAGACAAGAATGCGTTCGTTGCTTTTTTTGTCGAGGCCGTAAGCCAACGCCGCAGCGGTGGGCTCATTGATGATGCGCAGCACTTCAAGGCCAGCGATCTTGCCGGCGTCTTTCGTGGCTTGGCGCTGAGAATCGTTGAAATAGGCGGGCACGGTGATAACCGCTTGGGTCACCGTTTCACCGAGGTACTTACCTGCATCTTCAGCCAGCTTGCGCAGCACCTGGGCACTCACCTCTTCAGGGGCGAACTGCTTGTCGAGAACAGGACATTTGACTTTGACGTTCGAGCCTGCCTTCTCAACTGAATAACTCACCTCTTTGGATTCATCATTCACTTCATCAACACGACGTCCGATGAAACGTTTGACGGAATAAAACGTGTTGTCGGTGTTCATCACCGCTTGACGCTTGGCGATCTGACCGACCAGCTGATCCTGGTTTTTTGTGTAGGCCACCACCGATGGCGTGGTGCGAAAGCCCTCAGCATTGGCGATAACGGTGGGCTTGCCGCCCTCCATCACCGAGACACAACTGTTGGTGGTACCTAAATCAATGCCGACAACCTTGCCCATTAGTGCCCTCCTATCCCTCGAAAAAATGTGACTAGAACACGTGCATCTTCGTCAGAGACATCACCAAGAGGCGAGGTGTGGTTCCCGAACAGCCCGAACGGCAGGCTGGTCTGGTCTGACAAACAAAGGAATGATCAGCGGAACCACGGCACTGGTCGCACTGTTGGGACAACCAGTGAGCCACTCACTCTCACCGGTCATGCAAAACGCAGCTCTGAAGGTGATGGGGCTCGACTGGAGCTTCATGGCACTGCCCTGTAGCGCTGATGATCTCGCCAGCGTGCTCAAGGGACTAGAGGCCGTGGGGTGCCGTGGGCTCAACGTCACCATCCCCCATAAACAGGCCGTCTCGCTGCTCTGTAAGGAACTCAGCCCGCTAGCTCAACGACTTGGGGCCGTCAACACGCTGACTCCTTTGCCCCGTGGTGGCTGGCACGGGCACAACACCGATGTAGAAGGCTTTCTCGCCCCGCTCCTACAAAATCATCCGGACTGGAGCGAAAGGCGAGCCGTGGTGGTGGGTTGTGGAGGAAGCGCCCGGGCGGTTGTAGCGGGTTTGCAGGACGTCAACCCAAGCGAAATCACAATCGTGGGGCGTCGGGCTGAAACACTCGAACCGTTTTGCAGCTCGCTCCAGCAAGGAAGACCAACCAACGCTGTCCGGTTACAACCTCTTTTAAACAACGACCCACAACTGCAAACCCGAATTCAACAAGCAGATCTGGTGGTCAACACCACCCCGATTGGCATGAGCAGCCATCAGCCTGATCAAGGTCCCGCTCTGCCGCTCGGCGAAGACATCTGGAACAACCTCTCTGCTCACACCGTGCTCTACGACCTGATCTACACACCACGACCCACGCCATGGCTGCAGCGCGGGGAAACATTGGGCTGCCGCACCTATGACGGCCTGGAGATGCTGGTGCAGCAAGGGGCCGCCGCTCTCCGGCGTTGGAGTGGCATTGATGAGATTCCGGTGGACGTGATGCGGAAAGCAGCTCTCAAAAACCTGAGCCATTCCTAAACGCCACCTAGCCTTTAGGCATTCACCAGCTTCAACCTGTGCCCATCCCCATCTGGCAGCGCCTGCTTGGTTTGTTGGTTTATGTGTTGCCTTGGAGCGATGCCATCCCCATCGGCCAACACCTGCTTATTCAATTCCCTGTGTTGCAGTGGCTGACCCTGCCGGCCTTGCCTCTCTTCATTTTGGAGCGGGGAATTCCTTTTGGTCTGGGGAACCTTCTGGTGTTTTTCTTGTTGTTCTTAGCGGTGGTGAGGAATCCAAACGTTCCTTACTTCATTCGCTTCAACACCTTGCAAGCTCTGTTGGTTGACATCATTGTGGTGATTATTAGCTATGCGTTCGCCATCCTGCCCATCGGTGGCGGATTGATGATGCGCACCCTTTCCAGCACGGTGGTGGTGGGTGTTCTGGCGGTCGTGATCTTTGCCCTGATCGAGTGTTCTCGAGGTCGTGAGCCCGACCTGCCCGGCTTAAGTCAAGCGGTTCGCATGCAGTTGTACTGATCCCCATAACACCAGGAGATAAGGTGGTAGATCCGTCGCTCATTCACTGAGCCTTCAGTCCCCGTCGGATCTGTCTCCATGACCCAACAGCCTTATTACGAGACCATGTACATCCTCCGTCCGGATATTCCGGAAGAGGAAGTGGAGTCTCACGTAACCAAGTACCGCGACATCTTGGCTGAAGCGGGTGCCGAGGTTCTCGACAATCAAATGCGCGGCAAGCGTCGTCTGGCCTATCCGATCGCCAAGCACAAAGAAGGCATCTACGTGCAGCTGAGCCACAACGGTGATGGCCAACAAGTGGGTGTCATCGAAAAAGCGATGCGTCTCAGTGAAGATGTCATCCGTTATCTCACCGTGAAGCAAGAAGGCCCCTTGCCTGCTCCTCGCGTGGCACCAGGAACAGAAGCACCAGCAGAGCCAGAAGCCGCTGCTCCTGCCTGAAGGCCATTGTGCAAGCCATGGCTGGGCGATAACGTCCGGCCATGGCGCATCAGGACTCCAGCTATTGCTCACCTCCACCCGTCTGGAAAGCCGCTCGACCCCCCAGTGGTGACGTCGAAGCACTCAAAGCCAGGGTGAACGAACTTGAACAGCAGGTCAGGGACTACGAAACGCTGCTGAGCGAACTCCCCGACCTCTTTGAACGCAAATTCCAACAGCGCTTGGAACCACTGCTTGAGCGCTACCGGTTGTTAGCTCAGGCACAGCAATTAATGGCTGGACCAGCTGAAGCCGAGATCGTTCCTCTGCCCTTACGCGCCGATCGACAAGGGCAGCAGCAACGCAACATCGCAGCCTGAACTCGCAGCCTGAACTCAACGCCGATGCTTGGCGGCCCACAAGCGCGTGGGTAAGCCCCAAACATAGATAAAGCCCTCAGCAGCACGATGATCAAACGTGTCTTCGCTGCCGTATGAGGCCATCTCGGGGACGTACAAGCTGTTGTCTGTAGAGGATCTACCGGTGACCGTGGCATTGCCCTTGTGAAGCCTCAGGCGCACGACCCCATTCACATGCACCTGAGTGCGATCCATGAAGCCATCAAGGGCATCTTTGAGAGGACCAAACCAAAGGCCCTGATAGACGAGATCGGCCCATTGCATCTCAAGCTGGCGCTTTGTCCGCAACACATCGGCAGCAAGGGTGAGACTCTCCAACTCCTGATGCGCCTGAATCAACAGCAGCAATCCAGGCGTTTCGTAAATCTCCCGACTTTTGATTCCCACCACACGGTTCTCGATCATGTCGAGACGACCAATGCCATGGGTGCCTGCCAAGCGGTTGGCTTCCCGGATCAAGGCCACGGGGTCCAGCCGTTTGCCATTGATGGCCACAGGATTGCCACCTTCAAACTGAATCTCGATCTCCTCGGCATCGTTAGGGGCTTGATCCACGGAACGGGTCATGGCAAAGACCTCTTCAGGTGGTGCCACCATCGGGTCTTCCAAGGGACCAGCTTCAATGCTGCGCCCGAGCAGGTTGAGGTCGATCGAATACGGGGATTTTTTGCTCACGGGGGATGGCATGCCAAACCGCTCGCCATAGGCAATCGTTTCCTCCCGGCTCATGCCCCATTCACGCGCTGGGGTTAACACCTTCAAATCGGGTGCAAGCGAAGCAATCGCCACATCAAAACGCACCTGATCGTTTCCCTTGCCGGTGCAGCCATGGGCCACAGCATCAGCGCCTACCTCTCGTGCCACCTCCACGAGCCGACGGGCGATCAAGGGACGCGCCAAGGCTGTTGAGAGGGGATAGCGACCCTCATATAAGGCATTCGCGCGAATCGCTGGAAAGGCGAATTCCTCGATGAAGGGCTTAATGAGATCACCAACCAAAGACTGACTGGCTCCCGCCTCAAGGGCCTTGAGTCGTATGGGTTCCAGTTCATCGCCCTGACCGAGATCAGCAGCGAAGGTGATCACCTCCTCCACACCCCACTCCTGCTTGAGATAGGGGATGCAGACGCTGGTGTCCACCCCACCGGAATAGGCAAGAACGACTTTGGTTGCGCGTCCCATCAGGTGGACTCCTGCTCTGAATCAGATTGCACTGATTCTCCACTCCCGCCGGCCCGCTGGACCGATTGGGGGGCCAGCCGAGCGAGCCAAAGCAGCCAAAGCGCCATGAAAAAGGCAGGCACAAACAACAGGGAAAGCACCGGAACCGTGGACACCACCAGCGGATCGGGATGCAAGCGCCCCCATTTCCATAGGCCAAAACTCAGTAACAAAGCCCCGCCCCACACAGAGAGGAGCAGCCACACCTTGGCCAAGAGACATCCTCAAGACTGCATTGAACTATGATGATCGATTACGGAACTGGACAGTGTCGTCTGAGTTGAGCGCCCTCGACAACATCAATCCAGCTCTGACGCGTTATGGGCGGAAGGAACCTGCACCGGTGCTGCCCCTGCGCGAAGAGCCCGATTTGCTCAGCTGGCTGGAAACCAGTGGCCGCCTTGTAGAAGACGAGGAGTCCAGCACAGCTGAAGTGAGCACCGTGGAAGAAGAAGAGCTCTCTGCTCTCATGGGCGAGAAAGAGGATTACAACGCTGCCGATGAGCAAACAGAAGAGAATTGGGAAGATTGATTCAAGGTCCCTGCCCTAAGCCGTTAAAGGAACGGGACGTGAACGACGCACAAGAGACTCCTCCACCCCTTCAGGGGAAAGTCTCTGCGGCTGTGCTTGCCGTTGTTGTGGTTGCAGCAGCGTTCGCATCAGACCGCTGGATCCCCAACAGCCTGCTGAGCCTCCCTTTGCTGATAGCGACCTTGATCGCTGCAATCGTGACCTGGTGGGGGGTACCCAAGCTCCGTGACTTAAAGCTGGGGCAAGTGATCCGAGAAGAAGGGCCTCAGGCCCATCTCAACAAATCAGGCACCCCCACCATGGGTGGACTGCTGGTGGTGCCGGTCGGCGTGATCGTGGGCGGCCTGATCAGCTGGAGCGGTCGACCGGCTGAACAACTCTTAGCCGTGGCCTTCATCACACTCGCCTACATGGTGGTGGGAGGAATTGACGATTGGCGCAGTCTCACCAAACACACGAACACGGGTTTAACGCCACGCGGAAAATTACTTCTTCAAGCCCTAGCCGCTGTGATCTTTCTGATCTGGGCAGGAATGCGCGGTTGGATCGGTGGTGATGTGGCCTTGCCGTTTGACATCACCCTTCCCTTGGGCTGGCTGATTTGGCCTCTTGCCGTTTTTGTGTTTTTAGCCGAAAGCAACGCCACCAACCTCACCGATGGCTTGGATGGTCTTGCCGCCGGTTGCGGGGCCCTAGTGTTCACCGGCATGGCACTCCAGCTCACATTGCGGGGAAACAGCGGAGACCCAAACCTTGCTGGGTTCTGCATGGCCATGGCGGGCTGCTGGATTGGTTTCCTTGTGCACAATCGCAATCCAGCCCAAGTGTTTATGGGCGACACCGGCTCTCTAGCCATGGGCGGCGCTCTCACGGCTGTGGCCCTACTCACAAACAGCCTTTGGCCCTTGCTGGTGATGGGTGGAGTGTTCCTAGCGGAATCCCTCTCCGTGATCATACAAGTGTGGGTTTTTAAAGCAACCAAAGGCGCTGATGGTGTGGGTCGCCGGGTGTTCCGAATGTCGCCCTTGCACCACCATTTCGAATTAGGAGGAACAGCAGAACAAACGGTAGTACCGGGATTTTGGTTGGCAACGATGGGGCTCGTATTAATCGGTTTAGCCTTGCGCCCCCTCTAATCAAAAATCCAGCTCATCGCATGGCGTATGTGCCCTTGAAAAAGTCAGATCGCTGCAATTAGGCAGCACGATCTTCTAAGCGTGAAAGATTCCAACCCATAGGCATAGGAACAACCTTTGGCTTCGGCATTAACAGTTCGATTTCATGGCAAGCTTGCGAGTAGGCGAAAAATCCCGACATTCTTCGCCGATCAGATCTCCCACTTTTCGTGACTGCACGATCAACAGTGACTCCCTCAGTCTCAGCATTTTCAAAAGCATTCAACAATGGAATCTCTGTGTCAAGAACTTGGACATTGAAACCACTCAAGATACTCCGAGCAAGTTGAATCGAAGCCTTCTTTCTCGCATCTGCCTTCACAATGAGTGCTGCATAAGGGATATCAAACTTATTGAGCATGCATGACATTTCTACCGTTAATTCTATTGATCTACTTTGTGCCGTTGTAGGGAGAACAATAAAATCAGACCCTTCCACTAGATTCTTTAGTTCCTCTTCATTGCTACTGGCCTGACCATCAGTCACGACAATTTCCGCACCTCTTGTTGCTTTTGCCGCCGCTTCCATCGGCACAACATCAAACGGGAGCAAACCTCTTGAGGCGTATGCAGTGGCTGATCGATTGCGATCAGAATCAACCAGGACAACAGAGCGGCCACTATTGGCCCAATGAGCAGCAAGATGAATGCTTGTGCAAGTTTTAGCTACTCCTCCTTTTTGCCCAAAAGTAGTAACAAACACAATGTGCATTCATAGTGATAAATCCCTTATACCTCATAATCTAATTACCGCAAGAGGGGATGCAGAAAATTGTGATTATCAGAAGAGATACATGGATAAAAAAGACAGTCCCTTGATTCCAAGACTTAATCTAACCTTGCAATAACCTTGCAAATGAGGCCCTCCTGCTCCCACAACTAACTATCGCGACAAAAGGCATCTTTCTGATTCTAATTAGAGCGATACCAATGAAATAAGTTAATATAAGTTTTAGCATTTAGCCTCATTTGCGGCAGGCAGGAGTCATTGAGCCAATCAGAAACCAGCATCGGAGACTCTTTTTCTATCGTTTTCTATATCTCAGTGACTCCTACAACCGATCGCTTTTATAGATCTGGTAGAAGATGTTCATTGAGATCCACTATTGGCTGCAGACCAACCCAAGACAAGCAGGATCAGAGAAAACCCTAAAGCCCTAACACCAGTCCTCATCGACAGTCCCTTGGATCATCAGACCATGAGCTACTTCACCTGGAAAGAAGCCGGCCTTACCAGCGACTGCCCCAGCCTTGAAGCGATGGCCTCCCGCTTTGAAGAAGCCGCCAGCCTGATGCGCCGGATGGCAAAAGAGGGCTTTGAGCTCCACTCACAGGGTCGTCAACAACGCATCACCCACAACGATGCCGAAGTCTTTGCCTCTTGGGGCTTCGTGAATGAAGAGCCCGCCTTCCGCCAGCTCACCTTGATCAGCAATCCAGCCAACGAGCCGCCCTCCCCCTAATCAACGACGGCGGAACCCGCCAATCACCCACACCAAGACAAACAAAAACGAAGAGAGCCCGAGGTAGATCAAGGCCCACTTTTGAACGGTGGCAATCTCCCAGCCAAACAGCAGACCATTGGCCGCATCTCCAGCCGTTGTAAACGCAAGCGGCAAAGGCATGAGGGCAAAGCGAGAAGATCAAGCCATGCTGCCTTGAAATTCACCATGACGACCTTCCCTAAAACAGTGATGCTGCTCGGCAGCGGCGAACTGGGAAAAGAGGTGGCGATCGCCGCCCAGAGACTGGGTTGCCACGTGATCGCCTGCGACCGTTACGCCGGTGCACCAGCCATGCAGGTCGCTGATCAGGCCGAGGTGCTCACCATGACCGATCCAAACGCCCTGAAGGCTGTTGTAAACAAACATCAGCCGGATGTACTGATCCCAGAAATCGAAGCGCTGGCTGTGGATGCCCTGCAAGCACTGGAAGACAACGGCATCTGCGTCATTCCCACCGCCAGAGCCACTGCAGTCACGATGAATCGCGACCGAATCAGGAATCTGGCGGCAGGCGAACTCGCACTGCGCACCGCACGCTTTGCTTATGCCTCCAATGCAGAGGAGCTCCACCGTGCCGCGGCTCCGTTGGGTTGGCCCGTGGTCGTCAAACCGGTGATGAGTTCATCTGGAAAAGGCCAAAGCGTGGTTCACTCCGCTAATGAATTAGATCGGGCCTGGGAGATCGCCATGGCAGGAGCTCGAGGCAGCTCAGCCCAGGTGATCGTGGAGGAATTTCTTGATTTTGATCTTGAAATCACCCTGCTCACCATTCGTCAACACGATGGAACCACCGTGTTTTGCCCGCCGATTGGTCATCAACAAGCCAACGGCGACTATCAATGCAGTTGGCAGCCCGCGCCGATCTCGGCCGCCCAACTGCAACAGGCCCAAACGATGGCACGCACCGTCACAGACAATCTTGGCGGTGCCGGTTTGTTTGGGGTGGAATTTTTCTTATGTGGCGATGAAGTGGTGTTTTCCGAGCTCTCACCTAGACCTCATGACACCGGTCTGGTGACCTTGATCAGCCAAAACCTGAGCGAATTCGACCTGCATCTCCGTGCCGTTTTGGGCCTACCCATCCCCTCGATCACGACTGCCGATGCTGCGGCCAGCCGCGTGATCCTGGCCGAAAGCCAAGGCAATCAAGTTCAATTCAGTGGTGTGGAACAAGCCCTCACGGAACCAGACACCAAGCTTCTGCTGTTTGGAAAACAAGAGGCCCGGCCAGGGCGTCGAATGGGCGTTGCCTTAGCCCGCGGCACCGATATCAACGAAGCCTTAGCCAAGGCAGACCGCTGTGCAGCGGCGGTCAAGATTCAGGTCAGTGACTGATCATGCCGGGCGCGTCCGCCCAAAAACCGATAGTGCTGGATCCCTTCCAGCACGCCCGGTAATTGGGAGCGGCTTGCAAAGTAAACACGCTGTTGCTGTCGAAAATCATCCAAACAAGGATCGTGATCACCCAAGACAACCGTGGCGGGTCGACCGCAAACCAACTCGCCATCACCCTGTTCACTAGCCACCACCAACATCTGTTCCAGGGGAAGCCCCCAACGCAGGGCTAGGAACCGAATCGCTTCGCTACGGGATGCCCGCAGCGGCAGCACGTCTAGATACCAATGACAGCGAAGCTGGGGACGCGCCGCCTGTTGACGCTGGCGCAGACGTTGGCGGATCAAAGGAAGGATCTCTTCTCCGGCATCGCGAATCGTGTAGCTCAGCTTGAACAATCCTTGCTGCTCTGCTGGCTGCAAATCAATGTGATCGGTGAGGTCGGCCAGGGCACTTTCCACACCTGCGCGGTCCCAATCCACTCCGATCTGCGCCGACCAAAACAAATCGGACTCACTCTCCTGGCCGTAATGAATTTCCGTACCAGCGCCAGTGATCCAAACCTTCGGTTCGGGTAGCAACAGCTCCCTAAACCGTTGTCTTGCGGCAGGCAACGAACGGCCCGACAAGATCCCTAACGAACACCGATCAAGCTGCTCACGCAAAACCCTGAGCGCATCCCCATCGGGCTGTTCCAAACTGCTATCGAGATCAAGCAGCAGCAAGCGATCGCCCAATGGCTGGAAACCTGGCGTGGAGGGGGTCTGCCTGGAGGCCAATGACATTGGCTGGGGTACCGCCTTCATGCGCTCCTGCATCAAGGCCAGGTAAGAACAAACGTGGGCATCCCAACTGAAATGGCGACTCACCGCCTCCACGCCGTTGTCACTCCAGCGGCTCCAGCGTTGAAGGTCAGAACCAGCACACTCCAAAGCATCTTGAAGGGCCTCTCGATCCGTCACATCTGCAAGGAGGCCGTTGTCACAGCGAGCAAGGATGTCCCGTGGTCCTCCGTCATCGGTGGCAACCATCGGCAATCCGCAAGCGGCAGCCTCCAACAAGGTGAGTCCAAAAGGCTCCGTCAGAGCAGGATTCACGAAGAGGCCTCGACGCTGAGCAGCCCAGCGATAGATGGCAGGGATCTGATCGCGACGATGCTGCTTGGGATAGGCAATGCGGCCATAGAGGTCGTAGCGATCAACAAGATCAAACACCTGCTGAAACACATCGCGCTGCTGTTTCTCCATCTGCCGGGGATCCTCCCGACACCCGAGCACCAGCACCAAATTGTGACGCTGCCGTAAAACTGCAGACCGGCCGAACGCCTCGACCAGAGCAGGAATGTTCTTGCGACGAACAGCCCTAGAAATCGCCAACAGCGGCGGAAGCTCAGGCTGACGCAGGAAAGGAGTTAAGAGTCCCGCAACCTCACTCTCCTCTGCAGCCACCAAACCAGGGTGAAAGCGACGTGCGTCCACACCGGGAGGAACCACCTGAGCGCGATCAGCACGAAATCCGCCGTAACGGGAATACTGCTGATCACATTCCTGGCGCGTGCTAGTGATCACCAGATCGGCATGAGCCAGCGCCAACTCCTCCGCATCAATGCGACGGCTAATCGAATAGGTCTGCTCGAGCTGTTGATGATCCCCACCTCCAGCTAACAGGCGACGCTGCTTCTCACGACCAAGGGAATGCCCTGTAAACACCAAGGGAATCCCAAGCCGACGACTCAGCAATGCCCCGACGTAACCAGCATCGGCGTAGTGCGCATGAATCCAATCAGGTCGATTTTCGGGCTTCTGAAGGTGCACCACAAGCTGGTCAGCCAAATCCTCGAGATAGGGCCACAGCAATTCTTTGCGGAGATAGCGCTTCGGGCCGAAAGCAAAACGCTGGATGTCAGCACCGGCCGCAATCGCTTCAACTGGCTGAGCGTAATCAGCTGAAACCCGTCGGTCCTGAATCAGACGAGTGACCACATCGACGCGATCCACTTCGGCCCGAGCCGCAAGGCTGCGCACCAGTTCGAGCACATAGAGGGTTTGACCACCGGTATCGGCGTCCCGTCCCAACTCCAAATCATGGGAGCGAAACAGTCCGTGGAGATGGAGATGAAGAAGCCGAAAACCCACAATCAACCCTCAACGAAACAAGACATGCATCTGATGTCTTGATTAAGGGTTAAGGCGTTCAAACACGTTCAAAGCTGAAGACATCCTTAGAAATCAACAGCTAAAGGCGTTTTCTTCGGTTAGAAGCCAGTCTGAGTCTGGATCTTTCGCCATCAGCGCAGAAACAAGCAAACGCAAACTGATGATGAAATGCAACGCAAATCAGTGCAAATAGATCAGCTTGTTCTGATCATTTCAAGACGTCGTTTTAAGAAAGGCTGTTTTTTAGAGCTGTCCAGTGACATCGACCAAAGGAACGGACGCATTCCCCCAACCACCTCCGCTGAAGGTATGAGATGAGGGAACAGCCAGCTGTTCATTGATCCAAGCCAAGATCATTGGCCCAAGAATCGGCGCTTCCTTCTGATCTGCAGGCGCCCAAAGATTGAAATGACTGCCACCTGAAGCCAGCACGAGGCGGTGACCATTCGCCAATGGCTTCCCCCCCTGCAAAGGGACCACGGCCTCAGGATCGGAGGGCACCACCCAATCTTTTGTTCCACTCACCAACAACACCTTCGCCTGAAGGGAAGGTCCGCTCGACTCATCAAAAAGAAGCCTCATGGGTGGACTGACCACAACCGCTGCCTTGACACGAGGGTCGGCCAGGGATCCTTGATCAGCTCCTGACAACCAACTGCATTGCAACACCCAACTGAGATTGCGATCTGGATCACGAGGGTCCTGACATCGCATTTTCAGCTTCCTGCTGGTGGTCTGTAGACCACTTAATTGCAACGCCGCTGTGGCACCCCATGAGTGCCCCACAACCGCTACGTCATCGATAGCAATCTGTTGTCCAGACAACAAGTTCCCTGCTTGCACTCCATCCAGAAGAGCTGAGACATCCAAGGGACGAAACCGTAGCTCCTCAGAACTCGGCGGAGGAGAGGCTCCATCAAGCAACTGCTTTTGCTGCTTAGCGTCGCTGCCTGGATGATCTGGAAGAAGAACGGTGTATCCATTAGCAGCCAACAAACGGCCCCAGCCTTCGAAACTATCGGGCTCGTCCCACAATCCATGGGAAATCACCACAAGCTTCCCGTTGGACGTTCCCTTTGGAGTCAACATCGTGATCTCGAGGGGTTCAGAGCGATGGGCCACAGCAAAGCGGATCTCAGCCCGCGACCAGCCCTCAGACCCCGATTCAGCCAGAGACGTTGGCGCCGGGGCCATCGCTGTTCCTTGCTGAACGAGCGCGCGGGCATCATCCTGATTGGCCCGCAAGCGTTTGGAGTAAAAAGCCAAAGCCTGAAAGTCGATCGATAACGACTCCCCCGGAACGCGACGAAGCATTCCCAGCAAATGGGGCTCTCCAGCGCGATAGGCCGCTTGAAGAGAATCCGACAGCATTTGTCCACTGGTATCTGGCGGCAGACCCTCCACCTTCACCAGCTCGGACGCCGCCAATAAGGCTTGCTCCAGCAATGGATGGCCCACCGATTGCTCCAACACGCTCGACGTCCGCTGGGGAAGAGGTGCAGTCAGGAACTGGGCAAGCAGTCGAGACACGGAACCATCACCAGCCCGATCTAATTCCTGCAGGTCAGGGTTGGCCTCAATCAACTCCGCAGCGGTGCCTGCTCCCTTCAAATTGAGCGAAACACTTACATCCAAGAGGGGTAGATCAAACTTGAGTCGCTCAACTGCAGAAACGGATCCTGCCCCTAAAAAAGTGAATACGGAGGCCAGAGCAGCCGCACGAACGCCATCAACCCAACGATGAAACAAAAAAGTCATGCCGCCGCCTCGATCAATTCAGGTGGATGTTGCTGCAAAATCTTGCTGAGATAGCGACCGGTATGACTGGTTTCATGCTGGGCAACCTCCTCAGGCGTGCCAGTCACCACAACATGACCTCCCTTGTCACCGCCTTCTGGACCTAAATCAATGATCCAATCTGAACAACGGATCACATCCAGATTGTGCTCAATGCAAATAATCGAGTTTCCCTTATCAACAAGACGCTGCATCACATCCATCAACTTGTGGACATCATAAAAGCTGAGTCCAGTGGTTGGTTCGTCGATTAAATAGAGCGTTTTTCCCGTAGCGCGACGCGACAATTCAGTAGCAAGTTTGACGCGCTGAGCTTCACCTCCAGAAAGGGTTGGCGCTGGCTGGCCAAGTTTCACGTACCCCAAACCAACATCCACCAGGGTCCAAAGACGATCTGCAGCCTGGGGGATCGCAGAAAACACATCCGCTGCCTGCTCCACTGTCATTTGGAGCACGTCGGCGATCGTGTGCCCTTTGTACGTGACCTGAAGCGTTTCGCGGTTAAACCGAGCCCCCTTGCAGACATCACATTGCACATAAACATCTGGTAAAAAATTCATTTCAATCACATTCACACCCTGGCCACGACAGGCCTCACAACGACCACCCTTCACATTGAAACTGAACTGTCCAACCTGATAACCGCGGGCCTTCGCTTCCACCGTTGCGGCAAAAATCTGACGAATAGGATCAAAAGCGCCTGTATAGGTAGCCGCATTCGAACGGGGAGTACGACCGATCGGAGACTGATCGATCACAATCACCTTGTCGATCGATTTGAGCCCGCGAAGTTCTCCCAATCCTTGTGGGAAAGGCACTTTATGGCCAAGTCCGTGCTCCAGTGCTGGATGGAGCAACTCATTCACCAAGGTGCTTTTACCGCTGCCGCTTACGCCTGTAACCGAAACCAGACGTCCAAGCGGAAACTCCACATTCAATCCCTCAAGATTGTTGCGAGAGCAATCGAGAAGTTTCAAACTACGGGTACCAACATTGCGTCGCTCTGCTGGAGTGGGAATACTCTTTCTTCCACTTAAATAAGCACCCGTTAAAGAATCCTCAGCGCCTAATAAATCATCAATCGACCCCTCGGCCACGATGTGACCGCCATGCACTCCGGCTCCAGGGCCAATATCGACAAGATGATCGGCAGCGCGAATCGTGTCTTCATCGTGCTCAACCACCACCAAGGTGTTGCCTAGATCTCTTAAACGTTCAAGCGTGGCCAACAAACGATCGTTGTCGCGCTGATGCAAGCCAATGCTCGGTTCATCAAGCACATAAAGAACGCCCGTCAGCCCAGCACCAATTTGAGTGGCAAGGCGGATCCGCTGAGCTTCACCACCCGACAGCGTCATCGCTGGTCGATCCAAGCTCAGATAATCCAATCCCACGTCAAGGAGAAAACGCAGGCGCATCCGGATCTCCCTCAAAACAAGATCACCGATCTGAATCTGACGAGAGTTCAGCAAGGGCTCAGAGCCTTCATGGCTACCCACCCCCATCAAACGTTCAATGCGTTCAAGAGTTTGACCCACGCTGACAGCCGTAAGTTCAGTGATCCGAAACGGACCAACTTTCACCGCGAGCGCCTCGGGTCTTAAGCGCAAACCCGCACAACTAGCGCAGGGGACTAGTTCGAGATATTTTTCAAGCTTTTGCCTCTGAGCTTCTCCACTTGCATCGCGAAGTTGACGCTCAAGGATCGGTAAAATCCCCTCAAAAGGTCTCATATAGGTTTGAGACTTTCGATAGCGACTATCCGCCTGAATTTGAATCGGCTCGCGACTCCCATTCAATAAAATATCCTTCTGTTCATCCGTTAGGTCCTTCCAAGGGGTCTTGATTTCAAATCCAAAGGCTTCGCCTACAGAATACAAAAGTGAGAAGTAATAGGAATTATCTTTTTCTGCCCATGGAACAACAGCGGAATACACCGGTTGTGATGGATCTGGAACAACCCGCTCCGACGTGAACTTTCGTAGATGACCTAATCCATGACAATCATCACAGGCACCATAAGGACTATTAAATGAAAACAACCTTGGTGATAACTCTTCAATAACAGAGCCATGCTCTGGACAAGCAAAATTCTCTGAATAAAGACGCTCTTGTTCCACTCCCTCTGGTAATTCCTCTCCTTTTTTAGGAACCACTTCCACAATCGCTAAACCATCTCCCCGCTTCAAAGCCGTGCGCAAAGAATCATTGAGCCGTTCCTGAATTCCTTCCCGAGCGACAAGACGATCCACAACCACCTCAATGTTGTGCAGATGGTTTTTATCAAGTTCAATATTGTCCGCAAGCTCACGCACCTCACGATTAATCCGGATTCGAGCAAAACCCTCCGCAGCCAATCCACTAATTAATTTGCTGTGGGTTCCTTTTTTGCCACGGACCACCGGGGCTAAAAGTTGATAACGCGTCCCCTCAGGAAGCTTGAGAATTTGATCAACCATTTCATCAATGGTTTGAGGTCGAATCGCTCGATTGCACTGCGGGCAATGAGGTTCTCCTGCCCTACCAAACAACAGACGCAAATAATCCTGAATCTCCGTCACCGTGCCAACGGTGGAGCGAGGGTTGTGGCTGGTTGATTTCTGATCAATCGAAATCGCTGGTGATAGCCCTTCAATGGCATCCACATCAGGTTTATCGACCTGGCCAAGAAATTGACGCGCATACGCAGACAAACTCTCTACGTAGCGACGCTGACCTTCCGCAAAGATCGTGTCGAACGCCAATGAGCTTTTACCGCTGCCACTGACACCGGTGAAGACCACCAATTTGTTCCGCGGAATCGTGACGTCCACGTTTTTGAGGTTGTGCTGACGGGCGCCTCGCACCCGAATCACTTCCTCTAAGGACCCCCCACTCAAATTCACAGTCTTCGACGAAGAATCCTTCGATGAAGCGGACTTTTCCTTTGCAGTCGGAGCAGGGCGCCCCATACGAGATGTGTTCAGCAGCCCAAGAGTCTAAGGAGACTGCTGCTGTTCAGGCTGCTCGCTGATCCAACAAACTTGCCGCATAGGCCTGAGCATCATCAAAATCCCCTCCAGCCAATTCAGCCAATTCTTGACGTCTGGCCTGAGTGTCCCGCAGGTGGGACACTCGCGAGCAGGTTTCACCGTTCAGCACCTCCTTGCTAACTCGGAAGTGATGATCTGCAGCTGCGGCCACTAAGGGTTGATGGGTCACACAAAACACCTGGCGGTGCTCGGCCATGGTTCGCAGCAAGTTGGCCATCTCTCCACTGACGCGGCCGCTCACGCCACTATCAATCTCGTCGAACAACAAGGTGCTGGAACCATCCACATCGGCCAGACAGGTTTTGAGTGCCAACAGAAAACGCGACATCTCCCCTCCTGAGGCCACCTCTCCTAACGGGGACAGGGGCTGGCCTGGATTCGCCGAAAATAAAAAGCAGATCGCATCTGCGCCTAGATCCATGGGCTCAGCTGCAGAGAAATCCACCCGAAAGCGCACATTTTCAAGGCCCATCGGTCGCAAGTGGGCCGTCAAGCGCTCCTCCAAGCCCACGGCGGAAGCCTGTCGCAAAGCCGTGAGCGATTGGTTGCAGGAATCGCGATGCTTGCGAGCCTCCTCTTCCTGGTGGCGCAACACCTCCAACGCCGCGTCGGCACCCCCAGCGGCATGTTGATCGCGCAGCGCATTACGCCGCTCAATCAACACCTTCAGTTCAACGCCATAACGCCGCTCCAAGCGTTTCAGCAAAGCCAGCCGTTCCTGCAGCACACCCAATCGTTCTGGATCGCTCTCCAAAGCCGCTCCATACGCTTCCAGGCCCCGGATTAAATCGAGAACACCAGCCTCCAGATCAAGGCAGCTCTCAGCCGAAACGCTCAGGGAGGCATCAAGGGTCTGCAATTGCTGCAGCTCGTGGCAGCAGGCCGTGAGGTGATCCAAAACCGATGGAGCCTGCTCAGCGCCGTCTTGAAGCCGGCCAATCAACACAGCAAGACCCTCGAGCAAGCGCACGCCATGGACCAAGCGGTCTTGCTCCTGTTCCAACTGTTGAATTTCGGAGGGGTCATCAAGGGAAGCGGCCTCGAGTTCCAGCAACAACGCGTCTTGCTCCTGCTGCTCCTCTTGGAGACGACGTCGATCTGTCTCCAACTTCAACACCTCGGCATGGCAGGTCTGCCAAATCTGGAAACACTCCCGCACGGTTTGTAAACACTGCGCGAGCGGCTCACCGCCGAGTCGATCGATCCAACGACGTTGCTGACCCGAATAGGCAAGCTGCTGGGTTTGACCCTGCACGGTGAGATCAATCAACAAGGGCCTGAGCTGAAGCAATTGCTGCCGGTTCACGACGGTGCCATTCAGCCTTGAGCGACTGCTCAAGCGTTCGTCTTGTCGTCGCCACTCCCGCGACAGAACCAAATCACCTCCGTCATCATCCAGTTGATGCTCTTGAAGCCAACGTCGCGCAGCGGCGTCGGGGGTGAAAGTCGCTTCAATCACCGCGCGATCACAACCCGTCCTGACCAACCGCCCCGCAGACGTCCCCTGCATGCCACCCAGGAGGGCATCAAGCGCATCTAACAGCAGTGACTTTCCTGCCCCTGTCTCACCGGTCAGCACGGTAAAACCTTGTTCGAACGCCAACTCCAAGCGCTCGATCAGTGCGATGTTGTCCAGTCTCAGACCGGTCAGCACGGCGAATCTCGAGGTTCAACAAACCGTAGCGACGGCTTCGGTCGTTTAGAAGGGACCACCAACGCAGTGGCGGCTGTGGCACAACAAGAGCTAGGAGATTTCATTGAGGCCGCCGGCCTGCTGGAGTACGACCCGGCTGCCATCACGCGGATCTATGCCGGCCATCCACAACGCCTCCTGCGCCGCCTCTGGCAAACCCTGGTCCCCATTGGGCTTTTGCTGCTCGGAGTTGGTGTTGACAAGCTTCTAGGACTGCTCAGCAATCAGGAGCGAGCCCGAACGAGAGCCAGGGAATGTGCCAATTTGCTCGTAGATCTAGGCCCTGCATTCATTAAGGCGGGCCAAGCGCTTTCCACGCGCCCAGACATCGTTCCTCCTGTGCTGCTCGAGGAACTGGCCCAACTCCAAGATCAACTTCCTGGCTTCGATAGCGACCTTGCCATGGCCTGCATCGAGGATGACCTCGGTGCACCGGTCGACAGCATCTACTCCGAACTCGACCGCGAACCTATCTCCGCAGCATCGCTGGGCCAAGTGCACCAGGGGTATCTCAAGAATGGCCAAAAAGTTGCCGTCAAGGTGCAACGCCCTGGGTTGCGAGAACAAATCACTCTTGACCTCTACATCGTTCGCAACATTGCTGCATGGCTGAATAGCAACATCGGCCTTATTCGTAGCGATCTTGTTGCACTGATCGACGAATTAGGGAGCCGCGTTTTTGAAGAGATGGATTATCTCAACGAAGCAGCTAATGCAAATAAATTCCGCGAATTACACAAACAAAATCCGCGCATCGCCGTTCCCAAAATTTTTGCAGAAGCCACCAGTCGACGGGTGCTCACAATGGAATGGATCGATGGCGTCAAACTCACCAATCTCGAAGCTGTTCGGGAGTTAGGAATTGATCCCAATGACATGGTGGAAGTGGGAGTGAGCTGCAGCTTGCAACAGCTGCTCGAACATGGGTTTTTCCACGCTGATCCCCACCCTGGAAACCTCCTAGCGATGGCCGATGGTCGACTCTGCTACCTCGATTTCGGGATGATGAGCGAGGTCAGCCGTGAATCCCGAACCGGACTCATCCAAGCGGTTGTTCATCTTGTAAATCGAAATTTTGGAAAACTCTCCAAGGATTTCGTCACGCTCGGATTTTTAGCCGAAGACGTGAATTTGGAGCCGATCGTGCCTGCTTTTGAATCCGTCTTCAGTCAAGCGATCGAGATGGGCGTTAATCGCATGGATTTCAAAAGCGTGACCGATGATATGTCCGGTGTGATGTACAAATTCCCCTTCCGAGTTCCCCCTTACTACGCCCTCATCCTCCGCTCTCTTGTCACCCTTGAAGGCATTGCCCTGAGCGTGGATTCGGAGTTCAAAATTCTTGGTGCGGCCTACCCCTACTTCGCCAGACGTTTGATGGAAGATCCAGATCCTCAATTGCGTCAAAGTCTCAAAGAAATGTTGTTCGAAGGTGATGCATTCCGTTGGACAAGGCTGGAAGGTCTTGTTGCAAGTGCAGGGAGTCAAAACCAATTAGATCTCGAGTCGTTGCTCGATCAAGTGCTCGACTTTCTGTTTTCAGCCAACGGCGGCATGCTCCGCAATCAACTGGTTGAAGCGGTAGCGGATCGTTTGGATGCGATTGGCTGGACAGCTCTACAACGCATCGGACGCCGTTTGCCCCGACCTTTACAACCGCCACTGCTCCTCGATATTCCGCCATCCCTCAACGAAGACAACTATCTCGACCTTGAACCGATCAGACAGCTCATCAACGTTTTGCAGCAGTTGCCAGGGTTTAACCCAGATCTTGTGTTTAGTCGGCTTCCTCGCTTGATTCGTGAGCGCGACGCGAGACAAATGGGTGTTGCGCTGGCACAAGGATTAGCCGAACGAGGAGTTGTCCGCCTCGTTAAAGCAGCAGCAGGAAGTCCGAATTAGATTCCGGCAATTGTTCAAGATCATGCCCCGCAAATCCAGCCGCCAAACCATCCTGGCGCTTGGTGCCGCAATCGGTCTCAGCATTTCATCTGCGTTTCAACCGGTCCATGCTGCAAAGGATGTTGCTCTCGTCAGCGGAGCCTATAAACGATCGATCTCTGTGAGTGACCTTGTCTATCTCGCAGACACTGGCAAAGCCAGAGGCATTCTTTCTGATGTTCTTCGCTTTGGAAAACAGGATCCCAAAGAGGTCGCCAAATTACTGAACCAGAAGCTTGATCTTCCCTTAGTTCTTACCAGTCGTTTGATGTCCACTCGGATTGGAGACGTCATCATCCGCCGTGTCGCAACGATCATTTATCCCCTCAAAGTGCCCGATCCCTCGGTGAGCGTTCCTGCCATCCGAGCCGGTGTGATTAACGGTCTGCAAAAAGAAGAGGGTGGCCTCACCGTGATCAACTTTCTGGATGCCTATCCAGCAGAGGTGATGGAGGTGAATATTCCTTCCCTCATGGCCTTGATCGCAAAAGCTGAATCCATTGCTGGCTTGGTGAAATTCTTCTCCGATTCACCCCTCGACGGTTTGAAATAAAGGCTTCGTACACCCGACCTCTCGATCCAGACACATAGATTTCTGGAATTGCTGCTCTCTGCGGGTGTCCGTACTCAAGAACCTCCGCCGGCGTTTCACGGCCAAACCAGTCATGCAGGACTGGCCAGGACTGATTGAAGCCTATCGATCCTGGCTTCCCGTTTCCTCAGCCACTCCAGTGATCACCCTCCACGAAGGTGCCACTCCGCTGATCCCTGTCCCATCCATTGCGGAACGGATTGGTCGTGGCGTGAAGGTGTTCATCAAATACGACGGTCTCAATCCCACCGGATCCTTCAAGGATCGGGGGATGACCATGGCGATCAGCAAGGCCAAAGAAGCGGGCTGTGAAGCGGTGATTTGTGCCAGCACAGGCAATACGAGTGCTGCCGCGGCCGCCTATGCCCGCCGAGGCGGGATGCGGGCCTTCGTGTTGATCCCAGACGGATACGTCGCCCAAGGGAAACTGGCGCAGGCCCTGGTCTACGGAGCAGAAGTGCTCGCGATCCGGGGAAATTTCGACCGTGCTCTCGACATCGTTCGCGAAGCAGCCGAGAAATACCCCATCACCCTGGTGAATTCGGTGAACCCTTACCGATTGCAGGGACAGAAAACAGCAGCCTTTGAAATCGTCGATGCCCTAGGAGATGCTCCCGACTGGCTGTGCATTCCGATGGGCAATGCCGGAAATATCACGGCCTACTGGATGGGATTCCAGGAATATCAACAAGCTGGTCGCAGTCGGCGTTTGCCGCGAATGATGGGGTTTCAGGCCAGTGGCTCCGCGCCGCTGGTGAATGAAACCACCGTGAGTGATCCAGAAACAATCGCGACCGCGATTCGCATTGGCAACCCGGTGAATCGAGACAAAGCGATCGCAGCCCGTCAGGCCAGCAACGGAGCCTTCCTAGATGTCACCGATGAGGAAATCATCGCTGCCTACAAACTTCTCGGCGGCCAGGAGGGAATCTTCTGTGAACCCGCCAGTGCAG
Organism: Synechococcus sp. WH 8016; assembly: GCF_000230675.1. Lineage (NCBI taxonomy): Bacteria > Bacillati > Cyanobacteriota > Cyanophyceae > Synechococcales > Synechococcaceae > Synechococcus > Synechococcus sp. WH 8016. The sequence goes on from NZ_AGIK01000007.1 coordinate 23,638, forward strand.
CCTCTGTGGCGGGCTTGATCAAACGGGCAGCAGAGGTGCCAGACGGATCCACCGTGGTCTGTGTGTTGACCGGGAATGGTCTAAAAGATCCGGACTGCGCGATCAACAACAATGACGCCGCCTTTTACGCCGATCTTGATCCCGATCTAAGCACCGTGGCCAAGGTGATGGGTTTTTAAAGCGGCACGCGATTGAAGCGCGAACACACAGGCTGGAGTTTGTTGATGTCATCCGGATGAGCGGATTCATGGATGTCAACACCTGGATGATCGTTGGCTTCTTATTGGCGGCCTACTCGGTTGTTGCCAACGACTCACTTCAAACCCTCGGGACTTACATCTCTTCGAACAAGACACGCAGTCCAAAAGTGGTGCAGATGGCCTTCATCAGCACGGTCACGATTGCGGTGCTGATGCTCGGTTGGTTCCTCAAGAACGGTGATCCTGCCTGGGGTCGCCTCAGTGTTCCTGGTCAGGAGTTTCCACTTCCTGAACCCTTCACCTGGGTCTACATCCTTCCTCCCCTCGCCGTTCTGGCGCTTACTCAATGGGGTGCCCCCGTGAGCACCTCCTTTCTGGTGCTCTCCTCGTTCCATCCAGCCAATATCGGACAGCTGCTAACTAGCTCTCTGACGGGTTACATCGTGGCGTTTCTCGTTGGTCTCAGCGCCTACGGCCTGGGCGTGTGGCTGCTGGAGCGCTGGGTCTTCCTGCGGACTCAAGAAGGCAAACAAGTCAACAAGATCTGGTATGGCCTGCAGTGGTTCTCCACCGGTTTTCTATGGAGCATGTGGCTGGTGCAGGACCTCGCGAACATTTTTGTTTTCCTGCCTCGCCAACTTGACTTCTTGGCCATGGCGATCTGCACGGCGGTGCTCTGCGTGGGCCTATGCGTGCTGGCCGCCACCGGTGGCGGCCCGCTCCAGGCCGTCTTAGGCACCAAAACCAACACCTCCGATCTGCGATCGGCCACGGTGATTGATTTCTTCTTTGGGCTGTGCCTGCTCTACAAAGCCTTCCTATCCAGCTTCCCCCTCAGCACCACATGGGTGTTCCTGGGATTGATCGGTGGTCGGGAGATCGCCCTGCGGGTCAAGGAACAGGAGTTTGAGGTTGTATTCACCAATCGTGAGGGGGGAAATCTTGGCAGGATCATCGGTATGGACCTTTGGAAGGCCTTCGTTGGCCTTGTTGTGAGCCTCGGGATTGCGCTCGGCATTCAAACCCTGGTTTGACGCACCGGCATCAATGCAACGGCATTAATGGGCACCAAATCAGCTGGGTTCAGACCAGAAACTGCCTGAGGAATCCACTGATTCGCCCGACTCAAAACCGTGGAAAACTAAGGACAACTCCTCACCCCAAGTAGCTAGAAGTTTTCCCCAGGGTGTGAGTGATGGGGAAACGGGGCGAATCTCCCCATCGCTCTCTATTCATTCCACAACGCACCGGCTTCAAAAGCGGGCAGTAACAGGAGGTTTTGGGCTTATTTCCCCTGTTTCCACAAGACCTACTACGGCTGTTTTAGTAGTTCTTTTAAGAGAATAAAAACAGCCCTTAAGCCGGGGAACACGAAAAAAACGTGAAAGCATTGCGCTTCTCCCAACCGTGTGAAATCGTGAGGTGAGATTTGTTCACGCCGTTGACTCGGACCTCATGAAACTGGTCTGTTCCCAGGCAGAACTCAACGCAGCCCTTCAGTTGGTCAGTCGAGCTGTCGCCTCGCGTCCAACCCATCCGGTGTTGGCCAATGTTTTGCTCACCGCTGATGCCGGCACCGATCGCCTCAGCCTCACTGGATTCGATCTGAATTTGGGAATTCAGACGTCACTCCCCGCTTCTGTCGAAAGCAGTGGTGCCGTGACCTTGCCTGCCCGCTTGCTAGGCGAAATTGTTTCCAAGTTATCCAGCGATTCGCCGGTGTCGTTGTCTTGTGATGCCGGCGCTGAACAGGTGGAGCTCACCAGCTCGAGCGGCAGCTATCAGATGCGAGGAATGCCTGCGGATGATTTTCCCGAGCTTCCTCTCGTGGAGAACGGCACCGCCTTACGGGTGGATCCCTCATCTCTGCTGAAAGCCCTGCGTGCAACCTTGTTTGCCAGTAGTGCTGATGAAGCGAAACAGCTCCTCACTGGAGTTCATCTGCGCTTCAATCAAAAGCGTTTGGAGGCCGCATCCACCGACGGGCATCGGCTTGCGATGTTGACGGTTGAGGATGCCTTGCAGGCTGAAATCAGTGTCGACGAGTCTGAGCCTGAGGAATTAGCCGTCACGCTTCCGGCACGTTCCCTGCGTGAGGTGGAGCGATTAATGGCGAGCTGGAAAGGAAACGATCCGGTCAGCCTGTTTTGTGAGCGAGGTCAGGTTGTGGTGCTCGCGGCCGATCAAATGGTGACGAGTCGCACCTTGGAAGGGACCTATCCCAATTACCGCCAGCTGATTCCCGATAGTTTTAGCCGCACGATTGATCTCGATCGGCGGGCTTTTATTTCCGCTTTGGAACGCATTGCTGTCTTGGCCGACCAACACAACAATGTGGTCAGGATCGCTACGGAGTCAGCCACGGGACTGGTTCAGATCAGTGCGGATGCCCAGGACGTGGGCAGTGGTTCTGAGTCTTTACCGGCAGAGATCAACGGTGATGCCGTGCAAATTGCCTTCAACGTGCGCTATGTGCTCGATGGTCTCAAGGCCATGGATTGTGATCGGGTCCGACTGTCTTGCAACGCCCCCACGACGCCGGCGATTCTGACCCCCGCTAATGATGATCCAGGCCTCACCTATCTGGTGATGCCTGTTCAGATTCGTTCCTGACACCGTTCACGACACCTTGACTGTTCCGGACCAGCTCCTCTTGAGCGATCTGTTGCACCACCGGGTGCGCTGTGATCAGGGCCTTGACCATGGACCAGGGGTCATGGCTTGGATGCACCCACCAGTGCACCGTCTGCTCGGTTGGGTGAGTCGCCCGTCTGCGTTGCGTACAAGCCGAGACGTTTGGCGTCTTGATCAATGTCGGGGATTCGACGATCAGCAGGTGTTTGTGAAAGGGGCTCCTGCTGAAGCCGATCAGATCACCTTGGATCGCTTGCCAACCCTGCTGGATGCCGATCTTCTCAACGTGGATGGAGAGAGGATCGGGATCATCGCTGATTTGGCCTTTTTGCCTGCGAGCGGGCAGATCAGTCATTACCTCGTGGCACGCAGTGACCCTCGGCTGCCTGGAACCAGTCGCTGGCGCTTGTTGCCGGATCGAATCGTTGACCAACAGCCCGGCTTGGTCTCCACGGCGATCCATGAACTTGATGATTTACCTCTGGCTCGGGCCAGTGTTCGTCAGGATTTTCTTCAGCGCTCAAGACACTGGAGAGAACAGCTGCAGCAGTTTGGAGATCGCGCTGGTGAGCGCTTAGAGGGTTGGTTAGAAGAACCCCCATGGGACGAGCCTCTTGGGGCCTCTGACCTGGAGTCTTCCTATCCGACGGAAGCATCGCCTTCCGTGGACCCCATCGATGACTGGGATGATGCTGATTGGCCCGATGATCCTCCGGTTGAGCGTGGCCGTTCCGTTCGAAATGATTCGAGGGCTCGAAATGATTGGCCCGATCATGAGGAAGATCCTTGGGTCTGATCGTCGGCAACACTGGGTACAGATGACTCATCGGTTGTGACCCAGTCCTCTCATGCGGTTGCGGCATTTGATCTTGGGGCAGCTCTGCGCCAGGAAGGGCTCACCGAAACGGATTACAGCGAAATTCAGCGGCGTCTTGGACGGGACCCCAACCGTGCTGAGTTGGGCATGTTTGGTGTGATGTGGTCCGAGCATTGCTGTTACCGCAATTCCAGACCCCTGTTGAGTGGCTTCCCCACAGAAGGCCCACGCATCCTTGTCGGTCCTGGAGAAAACGCTGGCGTGGTGGACCTGGGTGAAGGTCACCGCTTGGCGTTCAAGGTGGAAAGCCACAACCACCCATCCGCTGTGGAGCCTTTTCAAGGTGCGGCCACTGGCGTTGGCGGCATCTTGCGTGACATTTTCACGATGGGTGCCAGGCCGATTGCGTTGCTGAACGCCTTGCGCTTTGGACCGCTGGAGGAACCCGCTACCCGTGGATTGGTGGAAGGGGTTGTGGCTGGCATTGCTCACTACGGCAATTGCGTTGGCGTGCCAACCGTGGGTGGAGAGGTGGCATTCGATCCGTCGTATCAGGGCAATCCCTTGGTGAACGCCATGGCCCTGGGCCTGATGGAAACGGATGACATCGTCCGCTCGGGAGCCGCGGGCGTCGGCAATCCCGTGGTGTACGTGGGCAGCACCACGGGCCGGGATGGCATGGGAGGCGCCAGTTTTGCGAGCGCTGAGCTCAGTGCCGATTCACTGGATGATCGCCCGGCTGTTCAGGTGGGCGATCCCTTTCTGGAGAAGGGCTTGATCGAGGCTTGTCTTGAAGCCTTTCAAAGCGGGGATGTGGTTGCTGCTCAGGATATGGGTGCTGCGGGGCTCACCTGTAGTTGTTCGGAGATGGCGGCGAAGGGGGATGTGGGTGTCGAGTTGGATCTCGATCGGGTGCCCGCAAGAGAACACGGCATGACCGCCTATGAATTCCTGCTTTCGGAATCTCAAGAGCGCATGTTGTTCGTGGTGCGTTCGGGTCGGGAGGAGCAGCTGATGCAACGTTTCCGCCGTTGGGGACTCCAGGCAGCGGTGGTTGGTCGCGTTTTGGAGGAGCCGGTGGTGAGGGTGCTGCAGCACGGTGCCGTGGCGGCAGAAGTTCCGGCCCGGGCCTTGGCGGAAGACACCCCGATCAACAAGCACGAGCTGCTGTCCGAGCCCCCAGAGGACATCCAGACGCACTGGACCTGGCGTGAATCAGATCTTCCCAGTCCTGCCATCGATCGCGATTGGAATGCCGATCTGTTGCGTTTGCTCGATGACCCCACGATTGCCAGCAAGCGCTGGATCTATCGCCAATATGACCAGCAGGTGTTGGCCAATACGGTGATTCGAGCCGGTGGTGCGGATGCTGCTGTGGTGCGACTGCGTCCTCAACAGGGTGAGGCGTCACTGCAAACGTCTCAGCGTGGCGTTGCGGCCACGCTGGATTGTCCCAATCGCTGGGTGGCCCTCGATCCAGAGCGAGGAGCGATTGCAGCGGTCGCTGAGGCTGCTCGCAATCTCAGTTGTGTGGGAGCCCAGCCGATCGCTGTGACCGACAACCTGAACTTCCCATCTCCAGAAACCCCCAGGGGGTATTGGCAGTTGGCGATGGCATGCCGCGGCCTATCCCATGCCTGTCGCAGCTTGGGCACCCCTGTCACCGGCGGCAACGTTTCTCTCTACAACGAAACCAGGGCCGACGATGGCAGTCTTCAGCCCATTCATCCCACGCCTGTGGTGGGCATGGTGGGACTGGTGGAAGATCTCGACTGCTCCGGAGGATTGGCTTGGCGCCAACCTGGCGATCTTGTGGTGCTGCTTGGTGTCTCCACCGATGAGGAGGGGAATGAAGGCCTTGGTTTGGCGGGCAGCAGCTATCAGGGAGTTGTTCATGGGTTGCTCACAGGCCGTCCACCAAGCGTGGATCTGGAGTTGGAGGGGCAAGTTCAGGCTTTGGTGCGTCAGGCGTTTGCCCAGGGCGTGTTGGCCTCAGCCCATGACAGCAGTGATGGTGGGTTAGCCGTAGCGCTTGCGGAAAGTGCCCTGGCCTCGGGACTTGGCGTTGATCTCAACCTGCCACAGGGGTCCGCTCGGCTGGATCGTGTTTTGTTTGCTGAGGGCGGAGCACGCATCGTCGTTTCGGTGCGCGCCGAACAGCGCCCGGCTTGGCAAGCCTTAGTGGCTTCTCAAGAGCATCAACATGTTCCTGTGACAGAGATTGGAACCGTTGCCGACCATGGTTGTTTCCGCTTGTCGGTGGGACAACATCCAGTGATTGACCTTGCCGTTGAGTCGCTGCGAGAGCAATACGAACAAGCCATTCCCCGTCGCCTTGGTGCGGTTTGATGCAGAATCTGAACACCCATCCGAAGTCGAGGCGGCCGGTGCATCAGCTCGAGATAGAGCGTCCCGATCGCATGGAAGAAGCCTGCGGCGTTTTCGCTGTTCAGGCCCTCGATCAGCCAGTCGCCAACCTGGTGTATTTCGGTCTTTACGCCCTGCAGCATCGCGGTCAGGAATCTGCTGGCATTGCTGTTTTCAACGAAGGCAAGGTCAGGCTCCACAAGGACATGGGCCTGGTGAGCCAGGTGTTTGATCAGGAGGTGCTCGAGCGCATGCCTGGTGGTTTAGCCGTCGGCCATAACCGTTATTCCACCACTGGGAGCAGCAAGGTTTGCAATGCCCAGCCCGTGGTCCTGATGACCCGTCTCGGGCCTTTTGCGCTGGCGCACAACGGCAATCTCGTGAATGCACCAGAGTTGCGAGCTCTGGTGGATGACGGTGAGGTGGAGTTCACCTCTTCCACGGATTCAGAGTTGATCGCTTACGCGGTTCAGCAGGCTGTGGATGGGGGCTTGGATTGGACTGAGGGGATTAAAGCGGCTGCATCCCAGTGTCAGGGGGCTTTCAGTTTGGTGATTGGAACGCCAGATGCCCTGTACGGCCTGCGGGATGGTTATGGGATTCGCCCCCTGGTGTATGGCTACCTCGGTGATCAAGATCTTGGACACTGGGTTCTCAGTAGTGAAACCTGTGGGCTCGACATCATTGGCTCTCCGTTCGTTGCCGATGTTGAACCTGGCGAATTAGTGGTGTTCCGTTGTGGGGACCCCACTCCAGAACGGCATCGCTGGATTGAACCCACCACCCGCATGTGCGTGTTTGAAATGATCTATTTCGCGCGCCCTGATAGTCGTTTCTTTGGTGAATCGCTCTACAGCTATCGACAGCGCATCGGCCAGATTCTGGCCCGTGAATCTGCGGTCGAGGCGGATCTCGTGATTGGGGTTCCTGATTCCGGAATTCCAGCTGCGATCGGGTATTCCCAGACCAGTGGTATTCCCTATGCCGATGGACTGATCAAAAACCGCTACGTCGGCAGAACCTTCATCCAGCCCACTCAGGCGATGCGTGAGGCCGGGATTCGCGTGAAGCTCAATCCACTGCCAGATGTTTTAACTGGCAAAAGGGTTTTGGTGATTGATGACTCGATTGTTCGTGGCACCACCAGTAAAAAATTGGTTCAGGCGCTCCGTGATGCAGGCGCCACTGAGGTGCATATGCGGATTAGTTCCCCACCAGTGACCCATCCCTGTTTTTACGGTATCGATACCGATACGCAGGATCAGTTGATCGCCGCTCGACTCACGCTCACAGAGATCGAAGAGCATCTCAAGGTTGATTCGCTCGCCTATCTCAGCAAGGAGGGGATGGTGGAAGCTGCCCATGCTCAGTCGGAACATTTCTGTACGGCTTGCTTCGACGGGGATTACCCGGTTCCGATGGACGCCTCGATCAAGGCGAGCAAATTGATGTTGGAACCAGCAGGGGTGGCGGCAACCAATCTCTAATCACTGTTCTGTTCTGATCAGCTGATTAAGGGCACCAATCGCAGGATGGATTCGTTGTCTTTCAGCGTGAGCTGATCCTGCTCGTGCACCTTCAGGCGTCCGTGGCGACCGTTGGACGTCACCACACCAATCAGGGAATCGGCGAGGCAAGCTGCTGCAATGCGCTCGCTCCCTTTGTTGGACTCGGAATTCAGTTCCCAACCAATTTCACCGAGATCGCCCCGTTTGCAGGGGCGGATTGTCGTGAGGTCCAACCAGTGGAGACGGCCTGTTTGACTCGCCAGAAGGATGGTTGTTGGTCGTTCAGCATGCCCCGCGATTGCGGTGACCAGCTGTTCGCCAGGGAGCAAACGCATCGTGATCGGTCCTTGGGCCAACTTGCCCATCAACGGCAGATTGGCTTCCCCTGCTTGCAGACGAAGAATCCTGCCGATATCGCTGATGACGGCGACATCAGCGCCGTCTTGACAGATCAAGGCCGCTTTCAGGTTCACCCCTTCTTTCAGTTTTAAAACGGTCGCGGCGCGCCCCGACAATTCCTGGATGTCTTTGAGAGGAAGCCGTTTGAACCGGCCATCACTGGTTAATAATCCAAGCGATCTTGTCTCATTGGCACTGAGATCCTCTGGATTGGGTAAGGGCAGTAGGGACACCACCACATCCCCTTCAAGGGCTGTGGGGAGGAATCGTTCGAGGGTTCCTTGTTGCTGTCCTGCAAATTCCCAGCGCACAAGTGCTACACGACCGCTCACCGTCACAGCCAAAAGTCGTGGCGGAGGCTGGATGGGCAAGCTGATGAGAGCTGGAGAGGGTTCATCCCCCATCGGAGCTGGATCGTTGAGATGCAGGCGTCCCAGCAGCTGTGGACTGATGATTTTTACCTGACCATCGTCTTGAATCAGCAACCTGGACTCGCTCGGAAGGGCATCCAGGGCTTGGCGCCTCTGTAGTTCGGCATTGGGCCGTTGACTGGCGGCCCGCTCGGCAAGCAGATGGTCACCACCCTCCACCAGCCGGGTGCGCCTTGGTGTTGCAAAGCGTTTTTTGAGTTGGCGCAGTTCCTGGATCAAGGCATCCAGCAATTGGTCACGGTTTTCCAGCAGCAGGGTGAGTCGCTGTCTTTCTTTGCGTAGATCATCCGCTTCTTTGCGCAGGCTTTCCTGTTCCAAGCCTGTGAGCCTGCGCAAGGGCATGGCCAGCACGGCATCAGCCTGCCGTTCGCTCAGATCGAAATGCACCATCAAGCTGGCCCGTGCTTTGGCCGCATCTCTGGCTTCTTGGATCATCGCAATCACTTGTTGCAGTGAGGCGAGGGCAGTGGTCAGGCCCTCCACCACTTCCAGCCGATCTTCCGTTTTACGGAGCGCATGGGTGGTACGCCGAATGATCGTGAGCTCTCTGTAATCCAGGAAGGTTTGGAGAAGCTGCCGGAGCGTCAGTTGCTGCGGTCGGCCATCGACGAGGGCGAGCAGGATCGCGCCAAAGTTGCTTTGCAGTGACGTGCGCCTTTGCAAGTCAGTCAGCACGGTTTCTGGATCGGCATCACGGCGGAGTTCCACCACCACGCGCATCCCTTCCCGGTCGCTTTCATCACGGATATCGGCAATGCCACCAATCTTTCCGTCGTTGACGTGTTCAGCCAGCTTTTCGATCCAGCCCGCCTTGCTGAGTTGGTAGGGGAGCTCGGTCACGACCACAGCGTTCCGCCGATGCTTTCCTTTGCCGGGATGCACTTCCTCGATATGGGCCACGCCGCGCATGGGAATGCTGCCCCGGCCTCTTAAGTAGGTTTCGCGGACGCCGCTTCCAAGAAGCACTTCTCCGCCTGTGGGGAAATCGGGCCCGGGGATCAGCTTTAAGACGTCGTCTTCGCTTAGATCGGGGTTTTTAACGAGGGCAATGAGACCGTCCACCACCTCGCCGAGGTTGTGGGGAGGAATGCTGGTGGCCATGCCAACAGCGATGCCCGAGCAGCCATTGAGAAGTAAAAACGGAAGCTGGGCAGGGAGAACCGTGGGCTCCTGTTGGGATCCATCAAAGTTGGACGCAAAATCGACGGTGTCGTCGCCGATTTCATCCAGTAACCCTTCGTGGGAGATCCGCGCTAGCCGGGTTTCTGTGTAGCGCATGGCTGCTGGTGGATCGTCATCCACCGAGCCAAAATTTCCGTGACCATCAAGCAATGGATGACGGCTGGAAAAGGTTTGGACCAAACGCACAAGGGCGTCATAAACGGCTTGATCCCCATGTGGGTGGTATTTACCAAGCACGTCCCCGACGACACGGGCACATTTGCGATAGGGACGATCGGGGGTGAGCCCCAATTCATGCATCGCAAACAGAATTCTGCGTTGGACGGGTTTCAGTCCATCACGCACATCCGGGAGGGCTCTGCCCACGATCACGCTCATCGCGTATTCGAGGTATGAGCGCTGCATCTCGTGATGCAGGGCGATCGATTGAACGCGCTCCTCGGCCATCCTGCAGGGAAATAAGAGGGCAGTCGAGTGTCAGCCTACAGATCTTCTTCTGCTTGACCAGGGTTTTGGTTAGTTGGCGCTTTTGGGATCTGCATTCGCCTCGGCCCGTTCGACGGCGTTTTGAAGGCTGGGATTGTTGAAAAGTTCAGCCGTCGCTCGGCGTAATTTCAGGCCCCATAGTTGTTTTTTCTGGTGGCCTGGCAGAACGTAATTCGGAGATTCGGCAAGAGCTCTTTGAGCGAGCTCCAAGGATTCCTCATCTCCAGGCCTCACTTTGTTTAATGCGGCAGCCAAGGCCAACATCGGCTCTGGGTTGGCATTGATCTTTAAAACGGAACGCCAGCGTCGAATCGCTTCCTTGGTGTTTCCCATTTCAAACAACACAAGGCTTTGGTTGTTTAAGGCTTCCCAAAAACTGGGTTTAATCGACGTGGCGCGCTCAAAAGCCTTCAGGGCCCGCTTTTGATCGGATTGCATCACCCTGGCGTTGCCAAGATCGAAGTAGGCCGTTGCGTTTTTTGGATCCAGACTGAGACCGCGATCCAACAGGGGGATCGCGTCGTCGGGACGGTTGTCGCGCAGCGCTAAGGATGCTTCTGCGAACCAAAGTCCCGCGTTGGTTGGGTTGAGTGATTTCGCCCGTGCCAGGGATCCAGCTGCGTCGTCGAGTTGTTCGCTCCGCAGTTGCGCTTCAGCCAGGACAGACCAAAGCCGTTCGTCGTTGGGTTGTAAACGCACCGCTAAGGCGGCTAAGCGGGCGGCTTCTTTGGGTTGTCCCAGCCTTAGCAACTGCGCTGCAGTGCGACCGATGCCGATCCCAGCCCCTTCTAATTCTTGGGTGCTGGGCGTGAACACATAGGGGATGAGGGCTTTCGCGGGTTCAGCGCTGCACAGACCGATCGCGCTCATCAGGGCGGCTAACACCCACGCTTTGTTGAACGATTGGCTTGAACGCCTATGGGATCCCATCACCGAATCTCAGATGAAGACACAGTAGGTGGATCTACTGACTTTGCTGAGGCGGCATTGCGGCGCCACATCCAAGGTTTGATGCGCCTCAGTGCGGATCCGCGCAGCTTCTGATCCCAGGTCGCAGGATCCCACTGCATTACCTGGGCAGCGCTCAGATCCAACACCCAGGGACGTGGCTGCACCTCGGGATCCTGATTCGTTGGGAGCTCCGTTTGGTTAAACGGACAGACGTCCTGGCAAATATCACAGCCAGCCACCCATGGACCCATCCCAGCCTTAATCAAGTCGGGAAGCTGTTCGTCTCGGTTTTCGATTGTGTGATAAGCGATGCAGCGCCGTGAATCGACTACGAACGGTTCCCGGATGGCGTCGGTGGGGCAAGCGTCCATGCACGCTCTGCAACGGCCGCAGCGAGGCTCTGCCGGTTGATCCGCCACTAAATCTTCGGTGCTGAGCAGGTGGCCGATCACCATCCAAGACCCTCGTTGTGGATGAATCACGTTGCTGTGTTTGCCAATCCATCCCAAACCAGCTTCTTCTGCCCAGGCCTTATCCAAGAGGGGTTCGGCATCCACGCAAACCCGCCAGCGCGATTCGGGTCTTTGTGATTCAAGCCAGCGACCAATGCGGCGCAGCCTTTGGTTGACGACGCGGTGATAGTCGCGGCCCCATGCATAGCGAGCGATGGCAAGGCTGTTTGGTTGGCGTGATTCGGAAACGTAGTAATTCAGCCCAACGGCAAGCAAGCTCCGAGCTCCATCCAGAAGTGTTCTGGCGTCGAGCCTGCGCGGAGCAGCCATCCAGCCCATTTCCGCTTGAAAACCAGCGTCAAGCCAGCGCTGTAACGCTGCTGTCCGCATCTGCAGCCTTGAACTTCCCGGTAAACATGCGATCCCAACAGGATCGAATCCTTCCAGGCGGGCACGCTCCTTGAGAGCCGCACTGAGTTGGGATTGTCCAGTGGAGGACGTCACGGAAGCGGGCCGTAAAATTAATCACCTTTCATCATCGTGACGTGTCCGCATCCCCATCGGGTTCTCAATCCTTACGACTGTCGTTTGTTCTGAGGTGGTTGGGCATCACTCTGGTTGCGCTGCTGGCATTGCAGATGGCTGTGCTGCTGAGTGCAGCTGATTGGGCTGATGGAGTTTTTAAGCAACTGCTCATTGAGCGCTTGGTTAATCAAGCCCCCATGGGGCTGATCGGCCTCTTGCTCATGCTTCTGGGCTCGCGTCTTGATCAACCGGAGACAGCAAGACCTCCCATTCGTTGGTTCGTTTGTGTGATTTCCGGGCTGTTGGCGATTTTGATGATCGTGGTTGTTCCCGTCTCGATCTCAGGCAATCAGAACCTCTCGGGTGAATCGGATCAAACGCTTGAGCAGCAAAAGGGTCAATTGGAGATGGCTCGTCAGCAATCGGCGAATCCTGAGAACGTGAAAATGCTGGGTAACCAGCTCACTCAGGCAGGACAGTTGCCTGCTGATGCCAGTGAGGAAGACAGGGTCAAAGCTGCTCAGGCTTTCATCGATAAGCAGCTGGCGCAGATGGAACAGCAGATCAAGCAGGGGGAACGTCAGCGCAACCTTGCTGTGAATCAGCGTCGTTTCGGTGGCACCTTGAGCGCGGTGATTCTTGCCGTTGCCTTTGTGCTCTTGGCTCTAGGGGCCGTGATCTAATCGATCTGCTGGTTAGGTTGGTGAGATCACGTCAGCCTTCGGCCACAGGCGTTCCTTGGTGCAGTCCAATACAAGACCTGACCTGCCGCTTAGCGCCAGGCTTCAGCAAGATCTGAAAAACGATTTAATCGCTGGGTTGTTGGTGGTCATTCCACTGGCAACCACGATTTGGTTGGCCACCACGGTCAGTCGTTTTGTTCTGGCTTTTCTTACCTCGATTCCCAAGCAGTTCAACCCGTTCATCACCCTCAATCCTCTTCTCCAGGATTTGATCAACCTGGCGCTGGGATTGACGGTGCCACTCTTCGCGATTCTGCTGATCGGTTTGATGGCGAGGAACATCGTCGGTCGCTGGTTGCTGGAGTTTGGCGAGGAAACCCTGCAACGCATTCCTCTTGCTGGCTCGGTTTACAAAACCTTGAAACAGCTGCTCGCCACGTTTTTGAGAGATAACTCTCAGCGTTTTCGGCGTGTGGTTCTAGTGGAATATCCCCGCGAGGGCCTTTACAGCGTGGGTTTTGTGACCGGCGTGGTGGGTCCTTCCCTCCAAGCTGAGCTCAAGGAGCCCCTTCTCAGTGTGTTCATCCCCACAGCACCAAACCCCACAACGGGCTGGTACACCTTGGTTCCCGAAACATCTGTCAAAGATCTGGACATTTCCGTGGAAGATGCGTTCCGAACGATCATTTCCGCTGGCATTGTGAATCCTGATGAGCGTGAAGCTCCTGTGAATCGAAGTTTCTCCAGCCTGATTTCTCAGCTGAGGGGTTCTGTCTCACCTTCGTCGTCCACCACTGGAGCCTGAACTCGACTCGGCCGTATGTCCATGCAGTCCCGATCCCTGTCCCGTGAACTAGCGCTGCTGGTGCTCGGTCAATGCCCTGAGAGGGTGGATCATCCCCCTGATCTCTCCCTGGACACCTTGCTCCAAAAGGCCCTCGATAGCTTGATGCAGCACTGGACTGAAGTCCTGGATTGTTGTGCTGGAGATTTGGAAAAAGCTCAGCAACATTTGCTCGAAAGTGAACTAAAAGATGGCCCTTCCTCCGATCAGGGTTCGGTTCGTGCGTCGTTGCAGTCGTCCCTTACGGGGGCCGAACAAGTTCTGAATGGTCTTTCAGCCAGTCTTGAGTTGCCCCGCTTGTTGGCTCTATCCAATCAAGACCAGGTGCGTCGCGAGGCCATGCAACGCGTGACGCTCGTGCTGAAAAAACGCAAAGCCATTGATCAGTTGCTCGATGGTGTGATGGAGGGCTGGCGCCTCACCCGGCTACCGCGCATTGATCGCGATATTTTGCGCTTGGCTGTGATTGATCTTTCCGAACTCAATACTCCCGCGGCTGTGGCTTGCAACGAAGCTGTGGAATTAGCCCATCGCTTCAGTGACGAGCAAGGCCGAAAGATGATCAATGGCGTGCTGCGTCGTCTGCAGAACGCCCCCTCACTGGTGTTGTCCTGAAATCATGGTCTACGACTGGTTTAATCGCGGATCCGTTCCTCCTGAAACCCCAGTGGACCCTCCAGTGGATCCAGAGGTTCAACCCGATCAGTCTTCTGCGTCGCAACCAGCAGACGTGCAGGCGGCTGAACCCCAATCGTCTGAGCCGGAAGACGATTCTCTTGAATGGGCCCGCCAGGCCTATGCCCGTTTAAAAGCTCAGAAAGCTGAGGCTGCTGAGGCCGCCAAGACGGCCCAGATCGATTCGACGTCGGAACAGAACGTGGTGGTTCCTCCAGTGATGGAGCCTCCAGCGGTGATGCCAACAGCTGTTGTCGCTCCTCCAGAAGCCGTTCCTTCTGAAGTGGCTCCTTCAGAAGCCTCTCCTGCTAGCGAAACTTCTTCGGTTGAGCCCCAGGAGCCTCCGGTTGAGACGGTCGAGCCGGCACAACAGGCCCCGGTGGTGGAGTCTGCTGTTGTTCCCGGGCCTACTCCGACCGCACCGGCGTCTCCTGCCCCAACTCCTACGCCACCTGCCCCGGCGCTGTCTTTGCTTGAACAGGCAGCTGCCCAGCGGGATCAGCGTCAGCAAGAGCTAGAGCAACCCGCTGAGCCTGAACGCGTTCCCGACGTTCCTGCGGCAGCACAAGGACAAGGCGCTCCCACAATTGATGAGGATGAACCAAGTCTTGGAGACTTTGACGATGCCTTCACCTGGTCGGCTGAAGTTTTAGCGGCCCAAGGGCGGAGCGCGGAGCAGGTCACCCTCGAGGAGATCGATTGGTTAGGGCGATTGCGCCAAGGCCTGGAGAAAACCCGCCAAGGCTTTGTTACCGGTCTGCTGGAAAACCTGGGCGACGATCCGTTGACCCCAGAGGTGGTTGATGACCTCGAATCCCTTTTGCTGAGGGCTGATGCGGGGGTTCAAGCCACGGATCAGGTTCTGGATGCCCTTCGCCAGCGGATGAACGAACAGGTCGTTGATCCCAGCGAAGGCATTCGTTTTCTGAAGGAACAGCTCCGCGACCTGCTTGATGAGCCGATCAAGGCCAGTGCTGTTGACCTCCTCGCTCCTCAAAGGGATCGCCTGAATGTGTGGCTTTTGGTGGGTGTGAATGGCGTTGGTAAAACCACCACCCTCGGCAAGCTCGCCAATCTTGCTGTTCGCAGTGGGTATTCCGCCTTAATCGCAGCGGCCGATACCTTTCGTGCCGCAGCTGTTCAGCAAGTTCAGGTTTGGGGGGATCGCAGTGATGTGCCAGTTGTGGCCAATCCTTCAGCGAATGCGGATCCTGCAGCGGTGGTGTTTGATGCGATCGGTGCCGCCCGTTCCAAGGGCACTGATTTGGTTCTGGTGGACACGGCCGGGCGTTTGCAGACCAAGCACAACTTGATGGAGGAGCTGGAAAAGATCCGTCGTGTGGTGGATCGTCTTGCCCCCGAAGCTCATGTGGAATCGTTGTTGGTGCTCGATGCCAGTCAGGGCCAAAACGGCTTGAAGCAGGCGATGGCCTTTGCCCGTGCTGCTGGGCTCACAGGTGTGGTGATTACCAAGCTTGATGGCACAGCCAGAGGCGGTGTGGCGCTGGCTGTTGCTTCAGAAGCAAAGTTGCCGATTCGCTTTATTGGCGCTGGTGAGGGGATTCGCGATCTTCGTCCTTTCAATAGTTTTGAATTTGTGGAGGCTCTCTTGGCATCGCGTTGATGCGTTGCACATTGCGGCCTGATCAGGCTGAACTTGCTACGTTGCGCCTTCTGCTGGGTGCGATGGCGTGAGCAGCACACCTTCACCTTCATGGCGACATCCGGCAACGCCTCAACGTGGAATCAACCAATCGTTGACGGCTACAGCCTCGCTACGACAGCTGTTAGAGAGCATGTCGCGGGAGCAGCGTTCCAATCAGGAGCTGCTGGTGTCGCTTGGCTTTGCGTTGCGCAGCTTCAGCAACCTCAACCGCTTTTTGGAGTTGGTGCCGGTGGTCGCTGCCCGGCTTGTCGGGGTTCAGGGTTCCCTGCTGGTTCCTTTTCAGGCTGACGGACGTCTTTGGCGTGAACAGCTGCAGATGCTTCCTGGTCCACGCAGGGAGGGCTTGTTGCGGGCGCTTGCTGCCCATGAGCCTGGCAACGTTGTTGGTTTTGGATCCGACGAAGGTCTTGTGCGGGCGATGGATCGCTTGGTCCAGCGACAGCTTGGTAGTGCAGGACTTTTTGCGACTTCGTTGATCGCTCGTGGTCGGCCGAGGGGACGCCTTTACGTGTTCAACCCGTCGAGTCCCCTTGCTTGGAGTGATGTCTATCGCCGCCATGTGCAATTGGTGGCCGATCTCACCGGGGTTGCGATTGAAAATGATTTGATGCTTCAGGAGGCCCGTCGTCATGAACGGGTTGATCGTCAGCTCAGCATCGGAGCGGATATCCAGGCTCAGCTGTTGCCCGATCACTGCCCTGTGATCGAAGGCGTGGATCTTGCGGCGCGTTGCCGGCCGGCTTTTCAAGTTGGCGGTGATTACTACGATTTCATTCCGACCCGGCCAGAACTGATCGGCCGCCGTAGGGAGCGTGGCCGTTGGGCTTTCGTGATGGGGGATGTGATGGGTAAGGGGGTGCCAGCGGGATTATTGATGACCATGCTCCGCGGCATGCTGAGGGCAGAGGTTTTGAGTGGTCTGCCGCCCGATCGCATCCTTTATGACCTCAATCAATTAGCGCTGGAAGACCTGTCTCAGTCCCATCGCTTCGTCACGCTCTTTTATTCCGATTTCGATCCACGCACGAGGCGACTTCGTTACGCCAACGCCGCCCACAACCCACCGTTGATTTGGCGTGCCCAGTCTCGGAAATTGATGCGATTGGATGCCCCCGGGCTCCTGATTGGCCTTCAGCCTGAGGCGGAATATGGCTGTGAATCGCTCGTGCTTGAGCCTGGTGACGTTCTTCTTTATTACACAGACGGAGTCACTGAAGCCCCTGGGATCACAGGTGATCGCTTTGATGAGGCGCGCTTGATGCGCTCACTTGAGCAAGCCTGTCGATCGGGAACTGGATCCCAAGGGATTCTTGATCACTTGTTTACTCGGCTCGATCGGTTTGTGGGACCCACCCGTCAGTTGGATGACGATGCCTCGATGGTGGTGCTCAAGGTCAAAGAGGAGATCATGCTGCCCTCTGTCCCCCGGTCTTTGGCCTGACAAGCTGAGGACAAGCGCAGAGGAGAGTGACATGGCAGGGGGGGTGACGGGTGGAGACTCCGCAACCTGGAGTGACCGGTTTGAGCAGGGCTTGCATCCGGCGATTGAACGTTTTAATGCGTCGATTGGCTTTGATATCACCCTCCTCCAGGAAGATCTGGATGGGTCGATCGCCCATGCCCGCATGCTTGCTCAGTGCGGTGTGATCCAGGAAGAGGAGGCTAATCAACTTGTGGCTGGTCTTGAACAAGTCCGCCAGGAAGCGGCATCAGGACAGTTTCAGCCAGGGCTCGCCGATGAAGATGTGCACTTCGCTGTTGAGCGACGTCTGATTGCTTTACTTGGCCCGGTTGGCAAGAAATTGCACACCGGTCGGAGTCGTAACGACCAGGTGGGGACCGATTTGCGGCTTTGGCTCAGGCGTCGTTTGGATGAGCTTGAACAGCATTTGCTTGGCTTTCAACGTGCCTTGCTTGACCAGGCCAACCTTCACAGCAACACCCTGATTCCTGGCTACACGCATCTGCAGCGTGCCCAGCCTCTTTGCCTCGCTCACCATCTTCTTGCCTACGTGGAGATGGTGGAGAGGGATCGGCAGCGGATGGCGGACTTGCGCAAACGGCTGAATCTCTCCCCTTTGGGTGCCGCAGCTTTGGCGGGCACTCCGGTACCGATCGATCGCAGGAGCACCGCGTCGGCCCTTGGCTTCGATGGCATCTATGCCAACAGCTTGGATGCGGTGAGTGATCGTGATTTCACGGTGGAATTTTCGGCCGCGGCCTCACTGGTGATGGTGCATCTCAGTCGTCTTGCTGAGGAGGTGATTTTTTGGGCGTCAGAGGAATGTGGCTTTGTACGGCTCACCGATCGCTGTGCAACGGGCAGCAGCTTGATGCCGCAGAAAAAAAACCCTGATGTTCCTGAATTGGTGCGGGGCAAATGCGGGCGGGTGTTCGGCCACTTACAAGGCCTGCTGACGATGATTAAGGGCTTGCCACTGGCCTACAACAAAGATTTTCAGGAGGACAAAGAGGCGCTGTTTGATGTGGTGGCGACCACATCGCAATGCCTTGAGGCGATGACGATTTTGCTTCAGGAAGGCTTGAGTTTCAGGACCGAACGCCTTGAGGCGGCTGTTGCTGCGGACTATTCCAATGCCACGGATGTGGCCGACTATCTCGTGGCGAAGCAGGTTCCTTTTCGAGAGGCCTATCAATTGGTTGGTGCTGTCGTGAAACATTGCCTTCAGGAAGGCGTGCTGCTTCGCGAACTGACGCTGGAGCGTTGGCAGCAGTTTCACCCTGCGATCGAGGCTGATTTGTTTGAGGCGTTAACACCTCGCAATGTGGTGGCAGCTCGAACCAGCGAAGGGGGAACAGGTTTCGACCGCGTCAACGAACAGCTGGCGATTTGGAACAAACGATTTGGGCTTACGAATTAGGTTGTTTGATTGGTGATCATTCGGCTGAGATCGGACTACGCTTAAGGAGCCAGAGATTCAATGATCTTCTTTAGGTCCATGAATTTTGGCCCTTTGATCCCATTGGCCCCTCTTAACTTCGGTCCATCAGATAAGTGAGCATTTTTGTCGGCAATCTTCCGTTCCGCGCTGAGCAGGAAGACATCATTGAATTGTTTTCCACCTATGGAGAGGTCACGAATTGTGCCCTCCCTCTAGAGCGCGACACCGGTCGCAAACGCGGCTTTGCCTTTGTCGAAATGAGCGACGAAGCGGCCGAAGCATCTGCCATCGAGGCGCTTCAAGGTGCTGAATTGATGGGTCGTCCCCTGCGCATCAACAAAGCTGAGCCCCGTGGCAGTGCCCCCCGTCGCGATTTTGGCGGCGGTGGCGGTGGCGGCAACTACGGCGGCGGCGGTGGCGGCGGTGGCAACTACGGTGGCGGCGGCGGCAACTACGGCGGTGGCGGCGGTGGCAACTACGGCGGTGGCGGCGGCGAGCGTCGCTCTGGTGCGAGTGGTTGGGAAGATCGCAGCTACGGCAGTGGAGCTCCTCCAGCTGGCGGCAGTGCCTACGACGATGGCCGTACCCGTCGTCGCCGTGGCGGAGCTGATGACAACAGTGGATATGGCGGCGCCGAAGGCTGACCTCGCTGTTAGGCCTGCTCAGTGCCCGGCATCAAGCAGCTGCTGAGCTGCTTCCTCAATGATTTCAATCCCAGCACCAGCTTTTTGAGCTTTGGTGCTGAGGTTGTTTCGCCAATGCCTGGCTCCCGGGACTGCTTCCACAACCTGAACGAGATGGCGGCATAGATCCCAAAGCCTTCCTCCTCGCTGAAGATGACGTTCGGCATGGGGAATCAGCCCAAGCACGACATCGGAGGCCAACACTTGGCGTGGCGCTGCGCCGTAGATCAAGCTGTCGATGTCGCGCCAGCGCAGTGGGTGGGCATAGGCGGCCCGCCCGACCATCGCCCCATCGCAGTGCTTTAAGGCCTTGAGGCAATCCTCAGGGGTATCGAGGCCACCATTCAATTCAATGGTGAGATCGGGTCTGGATTCCTTTAAAGCAATCACGCGATCATGCTGAAGAGCAGGAATCGTGCGGTTTTGCTTGGGATCTAATCCTTCCAGCCATGCCTTGCGGGCATGCACGGAAAAGCGCAAGGCTCCGGCTTCAGCCACTTGGTCAACAAACTGTCTGAGCAGGTCATCACTGTCGAGATCATCAATACCCACCCGATGTTTCACCGTGACGGGGAGGGATGAGGCCGCCACCATCGCTTCCACACAACGCGCCACGGTCTGCGGTTCTGCCATCAAACAAGCCCCAAAATTCCCGGCTTGCACCCTTGGACTCGGGCAGCCCACATTGAGGTTGATCTCGTCGTACCCCCAATCGGCTGCCATCCGTGTGGCGTCGGCCAGCAAGGCCGGATCGTCGCCCCCCACCTGTAGCGCTAGGGGATGTTCTTCGGCGTCAAAGTCCAGCAGCCGTTCACGGCGCTTGCTGTGGTGGAGAGCTTGCGCCACCACCATTTCGCTGTAAAGCAGGCATTGTTTGCTGATCTGGCGCATCAGCATGCGGAAATGTCGATCCGTGCAATCCAGCATGGGCGCCACACTGAAGCGCCAGGCGGGTTCCCGATCGGGGTTGAGTGGGGAATCCATTCCTCCATGCTGCCTCGCTCCCTGCCCTTGTCGCTTTAGAAAGAAGGCAAAATTTCAACACACTGCAGATGACGACTTCGATCCAGCCTTGGTTGTTGAGCAGACGTTCGATGCTTTTTGCCTCGATCGCCGGGATGGTGGGTGTTTTGAGAGCTCCGGATCAAGTGTTGGCTGCCTCCAAGGCTGGCGAGGCGGCATGGGATCTCAGCGATGGGGAATGGAAAAAGCGTCTGTCACCTGAGGCTTATCAGGTGTTGCGTCAGGAAGGCACTGAACGCCCCTTCACCAGTCCTTTTAACAACGAAAAACGAGAAGGCACCTACCACTGCGCCGGCTGTGACCTGCCCTTGTTTGCTTCCACCGCCAAGTTTGATAGCGGTACCGGATGGCCGAGTTTTTGGGAGCCCCTTCCGGGTGGTGTGGATACAAAAGTAGATTTCAAATTAATTCTTCCTCGCACTGAATATCACTGCAGCCGCTGCGGTGGGCATCAGGGCC
Organism: Synechococcus sp. WH 8016; assembly: GCF_000230675.1. Classification (NCBI taxonomy): domain Bacteria; kingdom Bacillati; phylum Cyanobacteriota; class Cyanophyceae; order Synechococcales; family Synechococcaceae; genus Synechococcus; species Synechococcus sp. WH 8016. The sequence goes on from NZ_AGIK01000007.1 coordinate 44,526, forward strand.
ATGTTTTTAATGACGGTCCCCGACCGACGGGCAAGCGCTACTGCAACAACGGAGTCGCCCTGCGTTTCCAGCCCACGGCATGACCTGATCGTGATCGGTGGTGGGCCTGCCGGATTTATGGCAGCGATCACCGCCGCAGAACGGGGGGTTCGTGATGTTCTGATCTTGGAGGCGACCCCAGAGGTGCTCACAAAAGTGCGCATCAGCGGTGGCGGTCGTTGCAACGTCACCCATGCTTGCTGGGATCCCATGGAGTTGGTGGGTCACTACCCCCGGGGAAGCAAACCCTTGCGGGGTCCCTTTAGCCAGTTTGCGTGCGGAGATTCGATCGCTTGGTTCGATGAGCATGGACTCACGCTTGTGGAAGAGCCCGATGGACGGATGTTTCCTGAGCAGAATCGCTCCGAGGCGGTGGTGGAGTGCTTGAGGCGGGCCGCATTAGCGGCAGGAGTGAAGATTCACTGCGGTTCTGCCGTGCGTCAACTCAGCTGCTCGAAGGCTGGTGGGTTTCAACTTTCCGATCAACGCTCTGTCCTTCATCACGCCAAGCGGGTGTTGCTGGCCAGTGGGGGCCATCCCAGTGGGCGACGTCTTGCTCAGGATTTAGGTCACACGATTGTTCCGCCGGTGCCGTCGCTGTTCAGCTTGAGATTGCAGGCTCCTGCTTTAACCGCATGCAGCGGGATTGCCTTGGATGACGTGAGCTTGGATTTAAAGGTTGGTGAGCAGCGCTTTCGTCAGACGGGCCGGGTGCTGATCACCCATCGGGGGGTGAGTGGGCCTGCGGTCTTGCGGCTCACCGCGTTTGCAGCGCGGGCCCTCCATGCCAGTCGTTACCAGGGCGAGTTGCGGGTGGATTGGAGCGGCGGGTTGGGTCGTGAGCGTGTTCAGCAGAAGTTGCAGCAGGCGCGCCTTGAGCAGGCGCGGCGCACGGTGGTGGCTGCCAAGCCGTTTGAGCATCTGCCACGGCGTCTTTGGCTTGCCTTTTTGACCCAAGCGGGAGTAGCCGCGGAACAGCGTTGGGCGGATCTTCCAGCGAAGGTGGAACGACAGTTGGTGGAAACGCTTTGCGCGCAGCGATTATCGATTCAGGGCCGCGGCCCGTTTGGGGAAGAATTTGTGACCGCGGGTGGCGTGGATCTGGGCGAGGTGAACTTGGCGACCATGGAAAGTCGGCGTTGTGCTGGGTTGTACTTAGCGGGTGAATTACTGGATGTGGATGGGGTCACTGGAGGCTTTAATTTCCAGGCCTGTTGGAGCGGCGGCTGGTTGGCCGGTGAGGCGATCGCAACTTCTTTTCTTACTGAATCTGATCAAACACCGTAAACATCGGTAAGTACATCGCCAGCAGGATCGACCCCACAATTCCTCCAACAACAACAATCATGGCTGGTTCCAACATCGATGTGAGTGCCTTTACGGATGCGGAGACTTCGTCCTCATAAAAGTCGGCCACTTTGCTCAGCATTCGGTCCATTTCACCAGTTTCTTCACCAATGGAGAGCATGCTGAGGGCCATGTCTGGTAAGACTTGTTGGCGAGTTAATGCCGTGCTCAGCAACACACCTTCTTGCACCAGGGTGCGTGAATCGAGGATGGCGTCAGAGATGATCGAGTTTCCAGCGGTTTCACTGGAGATCTCCATTGACATCAGGATTGGAACACCAGCGCGGGTCAGTGAGCTAAAGATTCTGCAAAACTGAGCGGTGGCTGTTTTCATGATGAGATCACCAAACAACGGCAGCTTGAGCATTAGTTTGTCGAGCACTCTGCGCCCTTTATGGGTGTTGTAATAACGGGCGATCATCCATACGCCGAGCATAAGAATGCCAGCAAACACAAGGGAGGCGGAGGAGCGAAGCAAGGCGCTTAAATCCACCATCAATTGCGTAAATAATGGTAATTCGGCTCCTAGGTCTTCAAAAATTCCGGCAAAGGTAGGAATCAAAAAGATCGTCATTCCTAAAAACACCAAAATGGCGATCACTAACACCGCAACGGGGTAACCCAACGCCCCTTTGATTTGGTTTTGGAGTCTGGCGTTGTCTTCCAACAGCTTGGCGAGGCGTTTGAGAGATTCATCCAGAACACCACCGGCTTCCCCTGCTTCCACCATGGCGATGGTGAGCTGATCAAACACCTTGGGCCATCGCCGCATCGCTGCTGCCATCGCCGTGCCCTGATTCACCTCAAGTCCCACGCTGGTGAGAGCTTTTTTAAACATGGGCAGCTTTTGCTGCGTGGCCATGAGATCGAGGCTGCGCACAATCGGCACCCCTGCATCCACGAGTGCTGCCAGCTTGCTGGCCCAAATGGCCTTTTCTTTGACCCCGGGTGGTTTCTGGAACGCTTCGCCTAGATCCATCGATAGCCAACTGGCTGATGAGCTCCCAGCTGCGGTTTTGGAGTCGCCCTTGGCTTTGTCTTTTCCTCTGCCTGAATCTTGGCGCAGTTCTTCCGCTTTAATTCCTCGCCGCCGTAGCTGACGACGGGCTGATACAGCATCACTTGCTTTGACCGTGACCGTGCGCGGTTGGCCTGTGGATGAGGTGTATGTAGCGGTGAAAGAAGCCATGCCCTTAGACCGATTTAGTTGTTCATCAGGCGTTCCAGCTCCGAGGGTTTGCTGGCTTTGCTGTGACCTTCATCAAGGCTGATCTCTCCCTGTTCAATCAGATCGGCAAGGGCTCTCTCCAGGGTTTGCATGCCGCGTTCGCCGCCGGTTTGAATTTGGGAATACAACTGGGCTGTTTTGCCTTCACGGATCAAATTGGCGATGGCTGGTGTGTTGATCATGATTTCTTGAGCCATCACGCGACCGAACTGCCCAGGGGCAGGATTTTGGCGTTTGCAGAGTGTTTGAGAGAACACAGCAGCCAGGCTTCCTGAGAGTTGCACGCGGATTTGGGTTTGCTGGCCAGGTGGAAACACATCCACCATCCGATCCACGGTCTGTGCCGCAGAACTGGTGTGCAGGGTTCCAAACACCAAATGCCCGGTTTCAGCAGCGCTGATCGCCAGTTGAATCGTTTCGAGATCGCGCATTTCACCTACCAAGATCACGTCTGGGTCTTCGCGCAATGCAGCGCGCAGAGCATTGGCAAAACTGCGCGTGTCTTCATTGAGTTGGCGTTGATGCACCAAGCTCAGATCACTGTTGTACACAAATTCGATCGGGTCTTCGATGGTGAGGATGTGCTCAGCCCTCGTGTGGTTGATGTGATCAAGAAGCGCTGCGAGGGTGGTGGTTTTGCCTGAGCCAGTTGGACCTGTGACCAAGACAAGACCACGGGGGCGTTTGCTTGTTTCCACCACGACTGGAGGCAGATTCAGCAACTCAACGCTGGGGATTTTGCTTCCAAGAGCACGCAAGCAGGCGGCATAGCTGCCTTTCTGCCGGTACACATTCACGCGAAAGCGGGCGACCCCTTTCAATCCATACGCGCAATCCAGCTCCCACGTTTGTTCCAGCGTTTTGCGTTGGCTGTTGTTGAGCATGGAGAAGATCAGGCGGTTGCAGCCTTCTTCACTGAGTGGTTCCTCCTGCATCGGTCGCAGTTCGCCACTGAACCGTCCATAGGGCGGCTGTCCGCTGGCGATGTGGAGGTCGCTTCCGCCTCCATTCACCAGCTGTTCCATCAGGTCTTCGATCATTTGTTCCATGCTCGGAGCTCTCACTGACGGGGTGTCAGGCAATACAGGCATTCCAGCCAACCTTCTTGAAGTCCGCCACCACATCCACGGCAAGTAACAGTGGTGAGGGCCCTGGCCCGTTGTTCCGATTCCAGGCCCGCATCCGTCAGCACCATCCGGTCCACCTCCTCCAGGGTGGTGTGACCTTCGCGTACGAGATCAAGGCTGTAGCCGAGCAGGGTTTTCATGCCTGATTCCAGGGCCAACTGGCGGACGAGATCAGTGGTAGCGCCTTTGGCAACGGATGCCGCCAGGGCTTCATTCATCCGCAGCACTTCGTACACACCGATACGGCCCTTGTAACCCGTGCCCTGACAGCTGGGGCAGGGTGGTTCAGGTCCTTCATGATGCTTCGCCTTGAAAAAGGTGACATCGCCTTCATGGCTCGTCATTAGGCCGAAGCGTCCTAATTCTTGGGACTGTGGGTGGTAGGGAATGCGGCAATCGCTGCACACGCGCCTCAGCAAGCGTTGAGAGACGATGCCAAGCAAGGATGCGCTCACCATGAACGGTTCAACACCCATTTCGTCGAGGCGGGCGATGGCGCTCGGGGCATCGTTGCAGTGCAGGGTGGTTAAAACCAGGTGTCCTGTAAGAGCCGCTTCGATGGCAGTTTTTGCTGTTTCCTGATCGCGGGTCTCACCCACTAACAGCACGTCTGGGTCCTGGCGCATGAAGGCGCGAAGAGCTGTGCTGAAGTCAAATCCTTTCTCACGATTCACTTGACATTGAGTAATGCCAGGCAATGTGTATTCAATGGGGTCTTCTACGGTAGAGATATTAATCCCTGGTTGGTTGCGCTCAGCTAAGAGGGAATAAAGAGTTGTGGATTTACCAGATCCTGTTGGACCGGTCACAAGAATCATCCCGAATGGTTTGGAGCCAAGGGTTCGCACTAGCTCGAGTGTGGTGGGATTAGAGATAAGTTTGTCCAGCCCTAATTGAGTGGATTGGCTATCGAGTAAGCGCAGGCAAATTTTTTCTCCGTAGCGGCTGGGCAAGCTATTCACACGGAAGTCAACGGTTCGTCCTTTGTATTGCCGTCGAATACGACCGTCCTGGGCCTGCCTCCGTTCAGCAATATCAAGATCGGCCATGATCTTGAAGCGAGAGGTAATGGCTGGAATTAATTTGGATGAAATAGGTTGCGTCAAATTGTTGAGCACACCATCCTTTCTTAGTCTGATCTGCAATCCAGATTGTTGGGGTTCAACATGAATATCGCTGGCATTCATGTCTAACGCTTTGATTAAAATACGGTCGACCAGTGTGACGATCGGAGATTGATCATTTCCTGATGGGGTGATGTCTACTAGGGAAACCGAATTGTTCTGAATATCGCTTTCATTTGGATCGCTTGTTAATATGCCTTCAACATCAAATCCATCTAGAAGGGATTTTGCTGTCTCGCTGATTGATGTTTGGTTTGTAGTGGAATCTGATTCGAAGGCTTGTGGATCAAGAACCCGCTTTAGATCCGCTGCATTGGCAAGGACGAGCTTGGAGATATAGCCATGGCTTCTCAAAACCTGCTTGAGTTGTTCTCGATGGTCTCGGTCGCTGCTGCTTGCGATGGCCACCATCAGGCCGTCGTCGCTGAGATGGATGGGGAGCGCTTGAAGTTGCTTCCAGGTTTCCAGGTCCAAAACCTTCCCTGATTGGAGGAGTGCTTCGCCAGAGGCGAGCTCTGCTTCTGAAATCAGCTTTGCCGGCAGAGCAGGCGGCAGGGGCATTCGGTTGGAGTCGGCGCTCATGCTGATTCGGCTTTCCGCGCTTGTGGTGGGTCCGTGTGACCCTTCAACATGTCTAGACGTGATTTCGCATCTGGTCAGCATGAGCGGCGACGCTTCCATCCCGGCTAACGAATCGGCATCGGATGTTCCCGAAGCCCAGCAGGACCCCACCCCCTCTGTTGAGGAAACCCCCGGCGCTGCTTCTCCCGACGCTGTTTCAGAGGGAGCTCCCTCTGAGCAGAAAAATGAGGCGCGGCTTGAGCAACTGGAGCGCGAGCACAGCACCCTTCGCCAAGAACACGAAACCCTGAGTGCTCAGTACGTGCGCATCGCGGCCGACTTTGACAATTTCCGCAAGCGTCAGAGCCGGGATCAGGACGATCTGAAGTTGCAGATCACCTGCAGCACCCTGAGTGAAATTCTGCCTGTGGTTGATAACTTTGAACGCGCTCGTCAGCAACTTGATCCCCAAGGAGAAGAAGCGCAATCGCTGCACCGCAGCTATCAGGGTCTCTACAAGCAACTCGTTGACGTTCTCAAGCAATTGGGTGTGGCCCCGATGCGGGTGGTTGGTCAAGAGTTCGACCCCAGCCTTCATGAAGCGGTGCTGCGCGAACCCAGTGACGAACATCCAGAAGACGTGGTGGTTGAAGAACTGCAGCGTGGTTATCACCTCAGCGGCAAGGTGTTGAGACACGCTTTGGTCAAGGTGTCGATGGGACCTGGACCTCAGCAGTCAGATTCAGCAGCCCTTGGAACTGAGGGCGGTGATAGTGCACCAACCCAAGGGGATGACGGTTCTTCGACGCCGGAGGCGAGCGAATGATTCAAAACTTGTGCCTAGTGTGCGCAGCGGAATGACGAGCTGATGGCCGATTACTACGACCTCCTAGGCGTGAGCAGGGATGCAGACGCCGACACCCTGAAGCGCGCCTACAGGCGTATGGCTCGCCAATATCACCCTGACATCAATAAGGATGCAGGAGCTGAAGATCGCTTCAAGGAGATTGGTCGCGCCTATGAGGTGCTGAGCGATCCCCAAACCCGCGGGCGCTATGACCAGTTCGGTGAGGCCGGGCTCGGTGGCGGCGGTGGCATGCCCGATATGGGCGATATGGGTGGCTTTGCAGACATCTTCGAAACCTTTTTCAGTGGGTTCGGTGGTGCTGCTAGTGGCGCAGGTCGTCAGCGCAGGCGAGGGCCTCAACAGGGAGATGACCTCCGCTACGACCTCACAATTGATTTTGATCAGGCTGTGTTCGGTCAAGAGCGGGAGATTCGCATCCCCCACCTCGAGACTTGCACCACCTGTAGTGGTAGTGGCGCCAAAACAGGGAGTGGTCCCACCACCTGTACCACCTGTGGCGGAGTTGGGCAGGTGCGTCGCGCCACGCGGACGCCATTCGGGAATTTTGAGCAGGTGGCTGAATGCCCCAGTTGCAATGGCACGGGACAGGTGATTGCTGATCCCTGTAGTTCCTGTGGTGGTCAAGGGGTCACGCAAGTCCGTAAGAAATTACGAATCAACATTCCCGCTGGTGTCGATACAGGCACCCGATTGCGGGTGTCTGGTGAGGGCAATGCCGGTCTGCGTGGTGGACCGTCCGGAGATTTGTATGTTTTCCTCACGGTTAAGTCCCATCCGAGCTTGAGGCGCGACGGGCTCACCGTCCTGTCAGAGGTGAAGGTGAGTTACCTGCAGGCGATCCTTGGCGACACCATTGAGGTGGAAACTGTGGATGGACCTGAATCGCTGGAGATTCCAGCCGGCACCCAGCCCAATTCCGTTTTAACGCTTGAAAACAAGGGCATTCCCAAGCTGGGCAATCCAGTGGCCCGTGGTCATCAGCGCATCTCCGTCACGGTGACCTTGCCGACCCGTCTCAACGATGAGGAACGCGGTCTTCTTGAAGATCTGGCTGGACACCATTCAGCCCGTGGTGAGCAGCATCACCACCATAAAAGCGGTCTGTTTGCCCGACTCTTCGGGCAACGCTGACGGATGCGTGACGCCCCCTCCGATCATTATCTGGATCTAAGGGGCACCCCCTGTCCAATCAATTTCATTCGTTGTCGTTTGGCCTTAGAGGCCATGGCCCCCGGTCAGCATTTTCAGGTTGATCTCGATCGGGGAGAGCCTGAGGAGATGGTGATACCGGGGCTCACTCGGGAGGGTCATCAGGTGGAGGTGATCGACCAAGCCAAGGATTGGGTGCGTCTTCAGGTGGTGTGTGGTGGTGGTTGATCAGCCGGCTCAGTCCGGCATGGTTGTGGCGCTCCAGGCCAACTACTTGGAGGTGGAGCTCGATCAGGTTTCCGAGTTGATTCCCTCACGACTGCTTTGCACGCGGCGCACGCGCTTGAGTCATCGCGGGGAGGCGGTCTTTGTTGGAGATCGGGTCAGGGTAGAAGCCATTGATGTGAGCCATGCCCGTGCGGTGGTCGCTGATGTGGAACCTCGCTTCAGTTTTCTGACACGCCCGCCTGTCGCCAATGCCACCACGGTGGTCGTGGCATTGGCCGTGGACCAACCAGCGTTTGATCCGGATCAGGCCAGTCGTTTTTTGTTGACAGCAGAGCGAACGTCCCTTGTTGTGCAGCTGGTTCTCACGAAAACCGATCTCTTAGAGCCGGAGGCATTGGAGACCCTGCGCCTGCATGCCTGGGGGTATCCCCCTTTATTGGTGTCGACGAGCAACGGCCTTGGGCTCTCCAATTTGAAAGAACGTCTTGCTGGATCGCCTCTTTCTGTGCTTTGTGGGCCCTCAGGCGTTGGCAAGAGCTCCTTGCTGAATGCCCTGATCCCTGATCTCGAGCTGCGGATCGGCGCCGTTTCCGGACGGTTACAGCGGGGACGTCACACCACGCGGCATGTGGAGTTGCATCGCTTGGGCGCTGAGGCACGCGTTGCTGATACACCCGGTTTCAACCGGCCAGAGTTGCCAGATGACCCCAGAAATCTTGAGGTGTTGTTTCCAGAATTACGCGCGCAACTCGAGCATCATCCCTGCCGTTTTCGGGATTGTTTGCATCGTGATGAACCTGGATGCGGAGTCACGCGCGATTGGGAGAGATACCCGATCTACAGGCGAGCCGTAGAGGAACTTCTGGGTCTTAGCCGCCCATCCCGGGGAGGTTGAGATTGAGTCCGCCAGTGAGTTCTTCCATGCGTTCTTTCATCGTGCCGGTGGAGCGTTCATAGGCGGATTGCAAAGCCGCGAGTGTGGCGGCTTCTGTGGCTTCCTGTCCTTCGCTCAGCAGGGTTGGATCCAGCCGCACCCTCAAGGGTTGTTGATTGCCGGATAACCAGATACTGGCTCGACCGTCTTCACTGTTGCCCTCGATCTCCATGGCATCGAGTTCTTCTTGCAGTTTTTGCGCGTCTTGCTGGATTTGTTGAGCCTTTCGGAAGGCCTCGGTGAGCTGTCCGAAATTGGGAAGTCCAAACCCTGCCATGACGCCAATGAAGTGACGCGAAGGCTAATCGGTCGTTTGAAAGCCCAGGCGTTTCACTTCAGGATGCAAAGTGATTCCGTGGATTCGCTCCACTTCGTTCTGCACGAAGTCGATCAGGGAGCGGATGTCATCGGCCGTGGCATCGCCAACGTTGACGATGAAATTGGCATGCACCGGTGAGACCTCGGCGCCTCCGATGCGTTTCCCCTTGAGCCCTAAGCCTTCGATGAGCTGACCAGCTTTTTCGGGTTCTGGGTTGCGGAACACACTTCCGCAGCTTGGCCATTGGTATGGCTGGGTGGTGGTGCGATGACTGAGGTTGCCACTGGTCTTTCGCATTAACTCCTTGGCGTCGTGGCCTGGCTCTAATTGGAACTGCGCCGCAATCACTAAGTGTTCGCTGCCTTGAAGAAGGCTGTGGCGGTAGTCGTAGTCGAGCTCGGCGTTGCTGAGCATCGTGGTGGTCTTCACCGCGTCCGTTAGCGATCGATCGATCACCTCCACGTAGGTCAGCGAGTCGGCTGTGGAGCCGCCCTGAGCTCCTGCGTTCATGGCCGCGGCCCCTCCCACGGTTCCAGGGATGCCAACGGCCCATTCCAGCCCGTGCAAGCCGAGTCTCGCCGCGCGCCTGGCAAGCGTGGGAAGCGGTTCACCCGCTAGAGCCTTCACCTGACCTGTTTCAGCATCTAGTTGGCTGCCTTGCAGGCGGCGTAAGCACAGAGTGAGGCCTGGAAGACCAGCGTCAGCAATCAGCAGGTTTGATCCCGCTCCAATCACTCGGGTGGTGAGCCCTTCCGTTTGGGCCCACTGGAGAAGCGCGAGACATTGTTCAGCATCGTTGGGCTCGGCTAACCATTGCGCTGGACCTCCCACCCGCCAAGTGGTGTAGTTCGCGAGGGACACCTGTTGTTGGAGAACCCCAGACTCGAGAAGGGCATTCAGGCTGCGATCGCCGGTGAACATGACGCCTCTCCTCCAATTCCTTGCTGGGACAGACGGTCCCAGAGACTGTTCACATCACCAGCGCCCATCGCCAAAATCAAGTCTTCAGGCTGACTGTGCTGCATCACCAGTCCTGTGAGCTCATCCATCGTGTTGGCCACAAAGACGGGTTGATGGGGATCCATCAGCCGAATGGAGCGTGCCAGAAGCTCACTATCGATGCCCTCGATTGGTTGTTCACCGGCGCCATAAATCGGCGCAAGAACGAGGGCGTCAGCGGATAAGAGTGCCTGGGCAAACGCGTTGAGAAACTCTTGAGTCCGGCTGTAGCGGTGCGGTTGGAAAACAGCGAGAAGGCGTTGGGGTGTGCGTGGTAGGGGGCTTCGGCCGCTTTGCACCATCAGTTGGGCCATGGTCAGAGTGGCCTGAACTTCGCTGGGGTGATGGGCATAGTCATCCACCACTTGTCGGTTTTGCCACTCCCCACGGAAATCAAAGCGGCGACCTGGTGAACGCAGTTCTGTCACAGCCGACAGAAGGGCCTCCAAGGGAACACCTTCCATGCGGCAGGCCGCTAAGGCCGCCACCACGTTGCTCAGGTTGTGCAGACCAGGCAGGGGAAGGGTGATTCGACCCATCCGTTGTCCTTGCTCGTAATAGTCGGCGATGGTGCGATCCCCATCAAGTTGCACAGGCAAAGCGGCGTAATCGGCGGTTTCGCAGTGGTGAACAGACCAACAGGCATCGGCTTGAAAGTGTTCTTGAAGAATCGGATCGTCTTGATTGATCAGCAGGCGTTTGCAGCTTCGGCCAAAGGTTTTCATCGTCTCGATCAGGTCGTCGAGATTGCGGTAATGGTCCGTATGGTCCAGTTCGAGATTGGTGATCATCCCGAGGCTGGCCTTGAACTTCACCAGGGATCCATCCGATTCGTCTGCCTCAGCCACCAGCAGACGACCGTTTCCGCTGTGGCCGTTGCTGCCATAACAGGGGACGACACCACCAATCACGGCGGTGGGATCTTCGCCAACGGTGGCAAGGAGCGTGGTCACCACAGTGCTTGTGGTGGTTTTTCCATGGCTACCGGCAACAGCGATCGCGGGTTGTTGTTCGATCAACCAGGCCAGAAGGTCGGAGCGATGCCAAATCGTTAAATCCAAGCGTCGCGCTTCGATCAGCTCTGGATTGGTGCTGGGAATGGCCGTGCTGACCACCACCAAGGGCGCGTTAATGCCTCGCTCGCTGAGGTGGGTGAAATTGTTGGAGACCTGGCTTTCGAAGAGGGCGAGTGCTTTCGTCTCAAGCGCCTGCATGGCAGGTGTGAGTTTGCGATCGGATCCGCTCACGGAATGGCCACGTTCCGCAAGAATCAGGGCCAAGGCCGACATGCCGATGCCGCCCATCCCAATGAAGTGAATGTGCTTCTGGGATTGGATCGAATCGGCCAAGGGGAGTCAACGTGAGGACAAACGATAATCCAGCTTTTCCTTGTGGCCAACTGCCCGAAGCTCATTCGCTTGAATTTTTTGGCAGATCAATAGGAGGATTTTCCAAATAAATTCTGTATGATCTGCGGCCAAAACCCCTACGCGGTAAGACCGCTTTATTTCTGCCATGACCTTGCGCGTTGCCATCAATGGATTCGGCCGAATTGGTCGCAATGTGCTGCGAGGTTGGATCAGTCGCGGTGCTGACACTGGTCTGGAAATCGTGGGCATGAACTCCACGTCTGATCCCAAGACCAGCGCACACCTGCTCACCTACGACTCGATTTTGGGTCGTCTGGATCCATCAGTGGACATCAAAACCACCGATGACTCCATGTTCATCAATGGCAAGGAAATCAAATTCTTCGCCGATCGCAACCCCCTCAATTGCCCCTGGAAGGAATGGGGAGTGGATCTGGTGATCGAATCCACCGGTGTGTTTAACACCGATGAGAAGGCCAGCATGCACATCCAGGCTGGTGCCAAGAAGGTGATTCTCACCGCCCCTGGTAAGGGTGCTGGGGTCGGCACATTCGTGGTTGGAGTCAACGACGATCAGTACCGCCACGAAGATTGGGACATCCTCAGCAACGCCAGTTGCACCACCAACTGCTTGGCGCCCATCGTCAAAGTTCTGGATCAGAACTTCGGCATGGAATGGGGTTTGATGACCACTATTCACAGCTACACCGGTGACCAGAGAATCCTGGACAACAGCCACCGCGACTTGCGTCGTGCCCGTGCAGCTGCCCTGAACATGGTGCCAACCACAACCGGCGCAGCCAAGGCTGTTGCCCTGGTTTACCCCGAAGTGAAGGGCAAGCTCACCGGCTTCGCCATGCGCGTTCCCACTCCCAACGTGTCCGCTGTTGACCTCACCTTCGGAACCTCCAAGGGCCCATCGGTTGAAGATGTCAAAGCAGTGATGAAGAGTGCCTCGGAAAATGGCATGAAGGGAATCATCAAGTACAGCGACTTGCCCCTCGTTTCCACCGATTACGCCGGCACGAACGAATCAACAATCTTTGATGCTGATCTCACCTACGCCATGGGTGACAAAGCTGTGAAAATTCTTGCTTGGTATGACAATGAGTGGGGCTACAGCCAGCGCGTCGTCGACTTGGCTGAGGTTGTTGCCAAAGGTTGGAAGTAACCCTCAGCTTCAAGATCGCCTTCATCTCCAGCCCTCCCTTAGGGGAGGGTTTTTTATGCGCCTGATTAGCCGTAATGGGAGAACCCTGATGGCTGGAGCAGCGCACCATCGTCGGCCCAGAGGATCTTGCCTTCGTCGGTCGTGATGGCTCCGAAGCAATAACTTCCAGGCTGATGCTGTGTCCAGGATTCAGCCCACTCAGGAGGCAGGCTCAGCACGAGTTCGAAATCTTCGCCTCCACAGAGGCACCAGCGATCCCATGGGCCGTCACAGGGCCAGCTAGCGGCGCGTGGGAGAGCCTCTCTGCGCAGAACAGCGCCGCAGCCACTGCTTCGACAGAGACCGGTCACGGCAGCAAGCAGGCCATCGCTGCTATCGGTCCCACCGGCTCGCCAGGGAAGGTGGTCGGGTTTGCAGGCGATGAGGGTCTGAAGGGCGTCAAACCTTGGCCATGGGCGCTGGTGGCATCGAATCGCTTGCTCTTTCAGCGTGAGAGGAAGAGAGCGTGCGCTGGGGAGCGGTGTGTCTTGCAGGAGTGCCAGGCCAAGTCGGCTCAGTCCATGGGGGCCGCTGCTCATCAGCAGATCACCCGGTTGGGCCTCTGCTCGATGCAGTCGCAACGGTCCGACCCGTGCAAAGGCACTGATGGAGAGCAGTCGTTGGTTGCCGGTGCTGCAGTCACCTCCCAGCAGAGTTCCACCAAAGTGCTCGAGAGCTTCTGAGATGCCTTGATACACCTGTTCGACCCACCACCAGGATGTGGTTCCTGGGGCTACCAAGCCCACCGTGATCCCCTCCACCTGCTCGGAGCCGCTGGCCGCTAGATCAGACAGGTTGGCGACAACGGCACGCCAACCCACATCGGCGGGGGCGGTGGTGGCATCGCTGAAATGAACACCTTCCACCATGACGTCGGTGTTCACGAGCAGAGCCCTGGAATCAGGTGGAAGCAAGGCTGTGTCGTCGTTGAGCTGGCCGGGGGGAGCAAAGCCGGCTAGACGGTCCAGCAGCTCCGCTTCTCCGAGTTCGGCCAGCGTGATGCTCACGGCAGCATCAGGCGTGATCTTGTAGGCGATCGGCGCCTTCGATCACTTGGATGCGTTTAATTCCATCGTCAACGCCCAGCTCTTCGAGAACGTCAAAGCCATCCACCACGTAGCCAAAGGCGGCATTGCGCCCGTCTACGAGGTTGAGGCCAGCAGGCGTGAGTTCTGCTTCGTAAAGGAACAGGAAGAATTGCGATGACCCATCATCAAGGGCCTGGTCGGAATGGGCCCAGCCCAGAGTCCCGAGGGTGGAAAAAGGAAGCACGGCTGCTGCTTTAAACAGACCAACGTCCTCGAAGGTTTCGTTGTAGAGGGTGTCGGTTTCGCCTGGAACGCGAATCTCTAGGGGAACGTGGCGTTCCTCTTTGGTTTTTGGGTCGACGTAGCCGATGTCTGGACCTTCCGGGTCTCCGGTTTGAAGGATGTAGAAATCTTCAGCGCGGTTGAAAGGGAGACCGTCATAGAAGCCCTTCAGGCTGAGATCGATAAAAGCGCCTGCTGTGAGAGGGGCGTTGTAGCCGTCCACAACGGCTGTGAGGTTTCCCTGGGTGGTTTCGATCACCACGGTTGCCCGCCCAGCAAGCCTTGGTAGGGCATCGAATTCGGAGGGGATGTCAGGAAGACGATCGTCGATCAGCAGGGCTTCGAGATCACCGACTCGGCTCAGAGTGTCGCGACGGATCTGGATGAATCCATCTCTGTCATTGGCATCTGTTTCGTCTTGAAGCTTGACCAGGTCAGCGCGCACCTCATTGAGGAGCAACTCAGCCTGACTGCGTTGCTCCGCAGGAACGGCTTCAAGAATGCTGTTGCCTCTGGTGGCCACCAGTTTCTGCGTGCGGCTCACCGTGCGTCCCAAAGCACTCCAGCGCTTCGCACGTAAATCGTTACTCGTGGATTCCAGCCGATGTTGAAGCTCGCGGAGATCCTCTTGATTCATCGGCAACGAATCGCGCAGGATCGCCGCAGGATCCTGTACGGCATTGCCTTGAGGGAGATCTGCCCATACCGGTTTGGCAAGCCAGAGGCCAAAGGCGGCTAGCCAGGCAAGAAGCAGAGCGGTCAGACGGCGGTGAGCCAAGGAGAACCCCAGGTGCTATCAGGACTTTGGCACAGCCGTATGATCCACTGAACCGTTCAGCGGGAATGATCTCCAGCAACGACTTTCGCACCGGCACCACGATCGAGCTGGACGGAGCTGTCTGGCGCGTTGTCGAATTTCTGCACGTCAAGCCAGGCAAGGGATCTGCGTTTGTACGGACCAAGCTCAAGGCTGTCCAAAGCGGCAGTGTGGTGGAGAAAACTTTTCGGGCTGGAGAGATGCTTCCCCAGGCTGTGCTCGAGAAGTCGAAGCTTCAACACACCTACATGGAAGGCGAAGATTTTGTCTTCATGGACATGTCCTCCTATGAAGAGACGCGCCTAACCGCCAAACAGATCGGAGAGAGTCGTAAATATCTCAAGGAGGGTATGGAGGTGAATGTCGTCACCTGGAATGACAAGCCATTAGAGGTTGAATTGCCGAATTCGGTTGTGTTGGAGATCGCTCAGACCGACCCCGGTGTGAAGGGAGACACGGCAACCGGCGGGACGAAACCTGCCATCTTGGAAACCGGTGCTCAGGTGATGGTTCCCCTGTTTTTATCGATCGGCGAAAAAATTAAGGTTGATACTCGCAACGACACCTATCTGGGACGGGAGAACGGTTAATCATGCAGCTCGACCACGATCAGCTTCACACCCTGCTTGCCGCTCTCGTCGAGAGCGATATCCAGGAATTCCGCCTCGAGGGAGACGACTTCCGTTTGGAAGTGCGTCGCAACCTTCCTGTCACCACGGTGGCTGCACCCTTGGCGCCCGTGGCGTCTGTACCGGTTGCGCCCCCCCAGGACAGTCCTGCTGTTGAGTTACCCGCAGGAACCCCGCCGCCGCCGGCTGGATCTCGTTCAGACCTGTTGGAGGTGACGGCGCCCATGGTGGGCACCTTCTACCGAGCTCCGGCGCCAGGAGAACCTTCTTTCGTTGAGATCGGAACCCGCATCGGTGTAGGCCAAACGATCTGCATCCTTGAGGCCATGAAGCTGATGAACGAGCTCGAATCTGAGCTGGCTGGTGAGGTGGTTGAAATCCTGGTGGAGAACGGCACCCCTGTGGAATTTGGTCAGGTGTTGATGCGCGTTAAACCCGGCTGAGGTCCCAGGCGGCCCGAATCGCTGCCACCATGCTTGTCGATCTCGCCACCCCTTGTCCTGCGATGTCGAAGCCGGTCCCATGATCTGGCGAGGTGCGCAAGAACGACAGTCCCAGAGTGGTGTTGACGGCCTCATCGAAGGCCATCAGCTTCATGGGGATCAAGCCTTGGTCGTGATATAGCGCAAGGATCCCATCGGGTGATTCAGGTTGGCCTCCCCGCTGCCAGGCCATGGCTGCGCTCAGCCAGCAGGTGTCGGGAGGCAGCGGTCCGCTCAAATGGATGTGGGGATGGTTCTGCTGCCACTGGTGGAGTGCTGGGATCAGCCAGGTTGTTTCTTCGCTGCCAAGGCGGCCCTGTTCTCCAGCGTGGGGATTGAGGCCAGCGACGAGTAGGCGTGGGTTGGGATTGAACCTCAGGCAGAACGCGCTCAGCACGTCCAGCTTGCGGAGTACGAGCTCGGGAGTGAGTGCAGCGGGAACGTGTTGAAGGGGAATATGCGTTGTGGCGAGAAGGGTGTTCAGCCGCCAGCCATGGTTGGGTGAGACGGCTGTGAACAGCATCGAAGCTTGCGGTGCGCCGTCGAGTTCTGCCAGGCGTTCTGTTTGGCCCGGATAGTCATGTCCTGCGGCATGCCAGGCATGTTTCGCAATGGGTGCTGTGACCAGAGCTCTTCTGTGCTCCTGTTTCACACGCGAGACGGCATGGCTCAGCCAGCGAAAACTGGCTGCCCCGCTTTCAGGGCTCGCTGCCCCAGGGGTGATCTCGTCATGGATCGGAAGGTCGTCCATGTCGAGATCGCTGGGGTCGATCAGGAGGGGGCACTGTTGGGTTTTCAGCCTGGCGTACGTTTGCTCCAAACTTTTTCGGCAACCCACAACGAGGGGGTTCAGTTCCTCGGGCAGTCGTGGATCGGCGAGGGCTTTCAAGGTCACCTCCATGCCGATTCCAGCAGGATCACCGAGAGCAATCACCAGGCGGTCGGTAGCGTCAGGGGAGGGTTGAGAGAAGGACATGCTGCGCTGGTTGCTCCTGGGGTTATTGCTTTATGGGTTGGGAACGGCGTTGCGGAAGGGTTGGATTGAAGTGCAATGGCAGCGGTTGTTCGAGGATGCGGGACTCACGGAAACCGATTCAGACAAGCCGATTCCGTTGCACGAATTGCCGATGCTTAAGGCTCCACCTCGGGTTCAGGATTCATCGCGTTGAAGCCTTCCGCATCGAAACAATCCTTGAGCCCGCAGGAAAAATCGGGATGCAAAAAGGTGTACCCCAGCTCGTCTCGCAAGAGCGCATTGCTCACTTTGCGGTTGTCTGCCCAGAACGAGAGTGCCATGGGGCTCATGCTGGCTTGGGCTTCCCTGAAGGGGATCGCTGCTGGGAGGGTGCATCCCAAGAGTTCAGCGGCAAACCGTTGAAGCTCGAGCCGGGAGGCGGGTCTGTTGTCGCTGATGTTCACCACCGTTGGTCGCTGTCCTGCTGCGGCGCGATGCATGAGATGCCAGCAGGCTCCTGCGAGGTCATCCACATGGATTCGGCAGAACATCTGCCCTGGTTGATCCACAGGCGTCAGGTTGCCTGAGCGGATGGCAGCTAGGGGGGAGCGGCCAGGCCCATAGATCCCTGGTAGGCGCAGGATCTGGACTGGCAGGCCGCTGTTGCGCCAAAGCTGCTCACACTCCAACCGTTTTTGGCTGCGGAGTTGAGTGGGTTGGGGCTCGTGGGTTTCATCCACCCAGTTGCCATGGCTATTCCCATAGACGCCTGTGGTGGAGAAATAGCCCACCCATTGCAGGGGCAGCTGCTGCAGCTGCTCTCCTAGGCACGACAGCACGGGATCCGTTCCCTCTTTGCTGGGTGGGATGGTGCTGATCAGATGGGTGACGGAGGCGAGCGCGTCGTGGCTTGGCACGATCCCCTGGGCGCTGTCGAAGGCCAGATCATCGCTGCTGGATTCTGGGCGGCGGCGCGTGCAGATCACTCTCGTTCCAAGCGCTTTGGACAACTGGGCCAGATGGCCCCCGCTGAATCCAGCGCCGAGGATGCACAACGTGGCATCCGGTGGGAGTGGAACACAACGGTTGACAAGAGCGTTCAGCATCAGTACAAACGTATTAATTGCAGTTTCGTTGTGGCTGATTCTTCCTTTTCACTGGTCCCCTCACGGGATTCCATGCTGCCTCAGGGTCGGCTGTCGCGTCGTGATCGTGCCCAGGCCCAAGACACTCCAAGGCTTCGCACGGTTTCAGCGCTTTTGGCAGCGGCTCTGGTGACGGGCGCCTTCTTGCTGGCTCCAGATCGGCCTGAACAAAGCGCCTCGATCTGTGAGCAGTATCACTCGGAGGCGGCCTGTCGGGTGTGGTGATCAGGCCGTACGAAGCCCCCAGTTCTGTTCGTCATCCCCATGGGGGTGGGAGCCTTTTGGCCGTTCAGAATGGGGTGGTTGGTTGTGTTCAGGCTGAGCCCATTGCAGCAATTTCATGGCGAGGCTCAGATCGCTATCAATCCAGGCACGAATCGCCATGGCGCGGCGCGGATCATAAAAGCGTTGACGCCGGTACCAATCAAAAACATCGGCGTCAGATTTCTGTCCGTTGCACGACAGGCAAGCTGGAACACAATTTTCAGTCACGCTCATCCCCCCCCGGCTCAGGGGGAACACATGGTCGATGGATTCAGAAGGTTTGCCGCAATAAATGCAACGGTTGCTGGTGTGGAGATGGATCGATTGACGCCAGCGTCGATTGCGCAGCTTGGGACAGAGATCCTCTAGGAAAACCGCATCCCGGCTGTGCATCCCGATACCTCAGCTACGGGGAGTCTGACGTGAGGGCAGGGTTCGTCAACGTGTCGAACGCTGCATTTTCAAGGTCATGCAGTTTTTGATTGATCGATAGATCAGTGAATAGACCAGTCAGGCTTGTGTGGGCTAGGGCACTTCAGAGCTGTTGAGAGGATTAGCGTCTGAATCCTTGAATCTGAATCACGGCTTCATCACCATCAGCGTGCACGCTGGGATTGACTCCGTCTGGATTGGTGCAGGCTCGTTACCCCTTCGATGCGGTAACCCATGCGGAGATGCGCAGAATTCGTCCCCGGGGCGTATGGCGTGGTTCTCGGCTGGGTTGGGAATTTCCGCTTGCGGCAGCTGAGGCTCTGTTGCAACGGTTTGAACGGCGCTTCCGGGTGGATGAGGAGCTGATGCGTTGGTTGCATTGGCATCGTCATCCGCTCCCCCCTCTGCCGCCTCATCGAGAGCTGATTGCGCACGCTGATCTGGATCAACGCTTGCGTGACGGCCGCTTACCAATGCCTCATCAGCGCTCTGGTGCTCGCTGGTTGTTAGCGCGGCGCGGGGCGGTGCTGGCCGATGAGATGGGTCTCGGTAAAACCCTCACCGTGTTGCTGGCGGCGAGAGCTTTGCTGCGCGCCTTGCCGCTGCGGTTGTTGGTTGTGGCCCCTGTGGGGTTGCATTCGCATTGGCGCCGTGAGGCCGCGGCCCTTGAGCTCATGCCGGAGCTTTGTAGTTGGGCGCGCCTTCCGTCTGAGCTCCCGGAGGCGGGCACCTTGCTGCTCGTCGATGAGGCCCATTACGCCCAAACTCTGCGGGCGCAACGCACCCAGGGTTTTTTGCGTCTTGCCCGGCATCCCCGCCTGCGAGCCATTTGGATGCTCACGGGCACACCCATGAAGAACGGCCGGCCTGATCAGCTGTATCCCTTACTCGCTGCCATGGACCATCCCATTGCTCGGGATCAGCACTCCTATGAGGAATTGTTTTGTCAGGGGCATTTCCGCGAGCAGGGCGGACGGCAGCGTTGGCAAACCACAGGCGCCAGTCGATTGGACGAGCTGCGACGCTTGACCCGACCGCTGGTTTTGCATCGTCGAAAGCAGCAGGTTTTGGACCTCCCCCCCAAACAGAGGATGTTTGAAGGGATCGATCTCGACGCTGAGGAGCTCAAGGGTTTTGATTACCGCCTGCGGCTGGTCATCGATGACTATCGCCAGCGGGTGGCGGAGGGATTGGTGCGGTCTGATGCCGAATCCTTGGCGGTCCTGACAGCTTTGCGGCAAATTGCAGCCGAATTCAAGTTGCCGGCTGCGCAACAGTTGATTCAGCGTTTGCGCCAGCAGCACAAGCCGATCGTCTTGTTCAGCAGCTTTGTGGATCCGTTGCTGCTGCTCCACGAACGCCTGGGAGGCGTTTTGCTGACAGGCCGGCAGAAACCTGAGCAGCGGCAGTTGGCTGTCGACCGCTTTCAAGCTGGGGAGACCGACTTACTCCTGGCCACCTTTGCTGCCGGTGGGCTTGGGTTTACGCTCCACCGCGCTCAGCATGTGGTGCTCTTGGAACGGCCTTGGACGCCTGGAGACATCGATCAGGCGGAAGATCGTTGCCATCGCATTGGTAAAGAAGGAGGCCTGATCAGCCATTGGCTTCAGCTTGGCCTTGCCGATCAGCTTGTGGACGCTTTGGTGGCTAGCAAAGCGGAACGGATTAAACTGCTGCTGGGTCCGCGTCGCGTCACGCTCGAGCGTCAGCCGTTGCCCACGATGCTGTCCCGTTGTTTGCAGGATTTATGACGCACATTCAGTTCATGCACCACCATCGGATCCGTGGATCGCTTGCTTTGGCGCAGTAGCGCCATGGCTTGGGTCACATCTGCGCAGGCTTGGTCGGTCTTGCCCATCAAGGTAAGCAACAGCGAGCGATCGGCGAGCGCGGCTGGTTTGTCTGCATGCGCGTCCACAACTTCGTTGCAGCGTTGGAGTGCTTGATCGAGCTTGTTCAGATCAAGATCTGACATGCAATCGGCAATGGATGTTTCAGCGGAAACGCTGGAGGGCTTCGGTTCGGATCGGCTGCGGCAGCCCAAACCTGTGAGAAGCAAACCGCCAATCATCAGGATGGGAATGAATCGCATGGAAGGGAAAGTCAATAGCTGTAGCGGTCGTCCTCGCTCCAGTCGGAGGAGGTTGTGTTGGACGAGCTTGAGGTGTTAGACGAGCTTGATGGAGCTGCAGGATTGATCGTGCTGTCGATGGTGCTTTGCAGGCCATTCGAACCTTTGGATGAACCGAAGAGATCGCCGAGATATTTGCCGCAATCTGGGTAGCTACCCGGTTCTTTCACCACAGCTTCTGTGATCATCACCGCCGCATGTTCTGGTGATGTCTTGAACATTCCGCTTTTTTGGCGTTTGATCAGGGCATAAGCCGCTTCCCAGCTCACTTTGTGATCATTTCCATTGCTGCGCATGAAGCAGTAAATCTGAGCTCCTTTCGCGGCCGAATCAACGGAGCTGGAGGCGCTAGGTGGAGCGATGAAAGTCAGTCCTGCCAGTCCAGCCACGGGCAGTAAAAGGGCAAGGCGCTGGCGCAGACGAACCATGGCAGAACCAATGAAGCGATCAGGCCAAAGTATCGATTGAAAGCGTTCTGTCTAGGTCTCCGTCAGGAATCACCAAGCCCAAGCGGAGTGAGCAATTTCACAACAACAGGGATGACCAGCAAGACTGTGATTAGGCGAACGGCATGCAGTGCCGCAACGGCTGCTCCAACGCCGTAGTCAGCCCCCACCAGGCTCATGCCGCTGATGCCTCCAGGTGCTGCACCCAGAAGGGTGACAAGAGGATCAACGCCCAGCAGCCTGCTGCTCCACAGCCCCACCACAATGCCGGTGAGCACGAGGGTGAGCGTGATCAAAACGGCAGGCTTCCACAACTGCTGCAGTTGATCGAGTGAGGCTTTAGTCAGGCCTGTACCGATCACGGTGCCAATGGCAATCTCAAGACAGGTCTTGGTGCCTGCTGGCCATTGGGCGACCTCGAGACGCCCACTCATGCTCACCATGGCTGCTCCGATCAGTGCGCCTGCCAGTGGAGCAGCAGGAATTCCGGTGCGAGTGGCCAGCAACCCCATGCTCGTTCCGGCCAAGAGGTAGAGGAGCACCGTTGTGAGTGGGGGCATGAACACCACGCTGCAGATTGATCCTTAGTCTGGTTCGCACGGTTGTGATGTGCTGTTATCGGGGCACAACTGTTTGTTGGGGCGATGACCCAGTCCGTTTCCTTCCGCATTACCCGGACCGCTGAGGACGTGGCGCAGACTCTGAACGCTTTATCGCAACGGCTGATCAAGCTCGAGAATCGGCTTGAGAGCTTGGAGTTGCAGCTGGAACGCCAGTCCTCTGAGGCCAACGCCATGCCCAAAGACGAGTTGGAACGTCTTGATGGGGTGGATCGCTTGCTAACCGACTGCCGAGATCTCTTGCTGCGTTCTGAACCTCAATGGGTGGATCACCCCAACCCTGTTATGTGCTCGGAGCAAGACTTGGCTGCCTAACGCCTTTCGTGGGTGGCACAATTTGAAGAAAGCCACCTATGGCTCATCCATCGGTCAATTCTGCAGCGACTTGTCAAGTCCTGCCGCGCAACCATCAAAGTTTTTTTGAAGGTGGTCACCAGCTCGAAAAGTTGGAATTCGCTCTTGCTGTTGCAATCACCCGTGGTGATGACAGCAGATGTGAGTTGCTTCGAGGTCAGATTGCAGAACTTGGAGGCAACATCGAGGAGCCTGGTACTTGAGTTGCGATTGATGTTGGATTCATTCGTTAGACTATTGTCACTAAAGTGAAGTTAGTGTTGACTTCGGTCCTCGATAGAACTCCAACGATGGTGCAATCTGCTCCCAATCAAAAACAGGAGCATCTTGCTAAAGCTGATGTGTTATTTCAGCAAGCACAATCTGCAGCTGAAGCCGGCGATGTTTCGTCTTCAGGGTCCCTAATTTTGAAAGCGCTAGAACAGGAGCGGCGTGCTGGCACCGTCGGACCTCAAGTGATGCAGTTGATTAAACCAAGATCTTGACAAAGCGGGTGACCGGATTCGAACCGGCGACGTCCAGCTTGGGAAGCTGACATTCTACCGCTGAATTACACCCGCATAGGCGTGATTCTATCTCACGCCCGTAGCTGTAGCTAATGAATTATTCCTCTAATTATTGCTTAAAACGGCAGATGCGGCAGTAAGTCCAGCACCCATCTGGCCCTTATGCAAGCCGAGGGAATGCAACACGGCTTCAATGGCAGCGACGGCCGTCAAGACATCTCGATCGCATACAAATCCGAGATGGCCAATGCGAAAAACTTTTCCTTTGAGGTGGTCTTGACCGCCAGCTAACAGGATGTCGAAGCGATCTTTGATGGTTTTACGCAGCAATTCCGCATCCATTCCTTCAGGTGCGACTGCCGTAATGGCCGGACTTCCATGGCCTTCGGCTGCAAACAGTGCCAAGCCGATCGCTTTCATGGCCGCTTGTGCTGCATCGCGGTGACGCGCATGGCGGGCAAAAATTGCTTCTAGACCTTCTGCCTGCATCATCTCCAGGGCAGCATCAAGAGCGAAGTACAAATTCACGGCCGGCGTGAACGGATTGCTGTTTTTCGCGGCCGTTTTTCGATAGGGACCCAAATCCAAATAGAACTTGGGCAGATCCGAGCGCTCGTAGGCCGTCCAAGCCCGCTCACTCATGGCGACGAAGCTGAGTCCTGGAGGCATCATGTAGCCCTTTTGGGATCCAGATGCGACCACATCCAGCTTCCAGTCATCCATGGGCACGTTGGTTGCGCCGAGGCTGGTGACGCAGTCGGCGATGGTCAGCGCTGTGCCATGGGCTTGGACATGGCGGCTGATCGTTTCAAGATCGTTGATCACCCCTGTGGAGGTTTCTGAATGGGTCAAGATCACCGCGCGGATCGTTTTGTCGCTGTCGGCTTCTAACGCGGTCCGGAAGTTGTCTGGGTCGAGGGGTTGTCCCCAGTCCGCCTTGATGACGTCCACCTCAAGGCCGTAGGCACGCGCCACCTTCACCCAGCGCTCGCCGAACTTGCCGTTGTCGCCACAGATCACCCGATCTCCGCGGCTGAGCGTGTTGATGATTCCAGCTTCCATCGCCGCTGTGCCGCTACCGGTGATCACCAGCACGTCGTTGTTGGTCTGATGCAGCCAGCGCAGTTGAGCCGTTGTCCGTTCCACCACCGCTTGAAACTCACCGCTGCGGTGCCCGATGGGATGGCGTCCCATCGCTTTCAGAACCGTTTCTGGCACCGGGGTGGGTCCGGGGATCATCAGGGTGAGCTTGTCCTGCACGTCCGGAAGAGCGCCAATCGTCCATTCTAAAAAACGATCCGCTTGCAATTCGGTATCACCCAATCCCTCACAGATCTCCCCTCAGGGCTGACTCTCCCCGTCTGGGTTGCCGCTGCAGCTCGCGCGGCTACGCAGGTGTTGTGTGGGCAGACGTTTGAAAATCCACAATCGCTGCAGATTCCAGGTCGCGATCAGGCCCTAGGCGTGCCCGTGCAATCGGCAGCACCCTTGCATGGGGGTGAGCAAGCGTTGGCGATCAGCCGCTGCGATCCAGGTCCAGGTCTTGATCTCACGCGGGATTTAGAAATTTGGGTTCAGGCGCGTTGGAGTCAATCGCAAACAGGTTGCTTAGAGACAGGTTGGTTAGAGATCGTGCCGGGGGAGGGGATTGGCCGAAAGGGGCGTGAAGGTGATCTTTGCGCTTCTGACTTTGCTCGCCGTTTGTTGGAGGCAAATCTGCGAGACCTGGTGTCTCCTGGTCAATGTCTGCAGTTGGAAGTTGTGTTTCCGCGTGGCCGCGAGCTGGCCCAGCGCACCAGTAATGCGGCGTTTGGCGTGGTGGATGGTTTGGCCTTGATTGGCACGCAAGCGGAGGTGCAGTCGAGTGCATCGCCCGATCAGCTGCGCGCCAGCCTTGATGCTCTTCAGTTGATTGCGGGAGCTTCCGACTTCTGCGGATCGCTCACCCTGGTGATTGGGGAAAATGGGCTTGATCTCGCCCATCAGCTGGGTCTTGCCGATCAACAGCCTTTGCTGAAGGCAGGGAACTGGATTGGGCCATTGCTTGTGGCGAGTGCGGAAGCGGGGGTGAGCAACCTGCTGTTGCTGGGTTATCACGGAAAGCTGGTCAAATTGGCTGGCGGGATTTTTCACACTCACCACCATTTGGCGGATGGTCGTTTAGAGGTTCTTGCGGCGATTGCCCTGCAGCAGGGACTCGGTGTGGATCTGATCAAAGAGCTGCTGGGTTGTGCGTCGATGGAATCGGCGCTTCAACAGCTCGAGAAGCGAGATTGCGCCGAGGCGGATCGGGTTTGGCAAGCGATTGCACAGGCGGTTGAAGGGCGAAGCGAGGCCTATCTAAAGCGTTATGGCGCCTGGCCTATGCGGGTCGGTGCGGCGCTCTTTGATCGCCAACGCCAGTTGCGTTGGACTGGCTTGACAGGGCACTCCCTTCTCGCGCGTTGCGGACTGGGCATTCATCTGCAAGGGGGAGAGGCCGGTTTTGATCCTTCTCTACGCTGAGGGAACTGAAGGTTTGGAAGGCCGTTCTTTTGACGGTCCTAGAGCGGTATGTCATCAGTCCAGAGCGAAGGTCAGCGCAAACCGGCCATCGTCATTCTTGATTTCGGTTCTCAGTACTCGGAACTGATTGCACGCCGCGTTCGTGAGACGGAGGTCTTCTCCGTGGTGTTGGGCTACAGCACCAGCGCTGAAGAATTACGGGCTTTGTCTCCTCGTGGAATCATCCTCAGCGGAGGCCCGAGTTCGGTCTATGCCGATGAAGCTCCCCTCTGTGATCCAGCGATTTGGGATCTGGGCATCCCGGTGCTGGGGGTCTGCTACGGCATGCAGTTGATGGTTCAGCAGCTTGGTGGTCAGGTGGTGGCGGCCACGGGTAAGGCCGAATACGGCAAGGCTCCGCTCGTGGTGAATGACCCAACGGAACTTCTCACGAATGTGGAGAGTGGATCCACGATGTGGATGAGTCACGGTGATTCCGTAGAGGCCTTGCCAGATGGCTTTGTGCGTTTAGCGCAAACAGCGAATACGCCTGAGGCCGCGATTGCGAACCACAGTCGACGTTTATATGGCGTTCAATTTCACCCTGAAGTGGTTCATTCCACCGGTGGAATGGTGATGATTCGCAATTTTGTGTATCACATCTGCGGCTGCGACCCGGATTGGACCACGGAGGCTTTTATCGATGAAGCGGTTGCCAATGTGCGTGAGCAGGTTGGCAAAAAGCGCGTGCTGCTTGCCTTGTCAGGCGGTGTGGATTCTTCAACCCTTGCTTTTTTATTGAAGAAAGCGATTGGAGATCAACTCACCTGCATGTTTATTGATCAAGGCTTCATGCGCAAAGGCGAGCCTGAATTCTTGATGGAGTTTTTTGATCGCAAATTCAATATTCATGTGGAGTACATCAATGCTCGCGATCGGTTTATTAAGAAGCTTGATGGCATTACAGACCCAGAGGAGAAGCGCAAAATCATCGGTACGGAATTCATCCGTGTGTTTGAAGAGGAGAGCAAGCGCCTTGGCCCCTTCGATTACCTCGCCCAGGGCACGCTGTATCCGGATGTGATTGAGAGTGCTGGCACCAACGTGGATCCCAAAACCGGAGAGCGTGTGGCGGTGAAGATCAAGAGCCATCACAACGTGGGAGGGCTTCCTAAGGATTTGCGCTTCAAGTTGGTGGAGCCCCTACGCAAACTCTTCAAGGATGAAGTTCGCAAGGTGGGCCGCACACTCGGGTTGCCCGAGGAGATCGTCAGTCGTCATCCTTTCCCTGGACCTGGACTGGCGATTCGCATCTTGGGCGAAGTGACGGAGGAAAGGCTTGATTGTTTGCGTGATGCCGATCTGATTGTGCGCGAGGAGGTGAATGCGGCGGGGCTGTATCACGAGATTTGGCAAGCGTTTGCCGTGCTTCTTCCCGTGCGCTCCGTGGGTGTGATGGGCGATAAGCGCACCTATGCCTGGCCAATCGTGCTGCGCTGTGTGTCGAGTGAGGACGGCATGACCGCTGATTGGTCAAGGCTTCCCTATGACCTGATGGAAACGATTTCCAATCGGATCGTGAATGAGGTGAAAGGAGTGAATCGTGTGGTGATGGACATCACCAGCAAGCCGCCAGGAACGATTGAGTGGGAATGAGGCTGTTTAAGGGGCTGGTGAACAGGCCTCAGCGTCGATAACCTTGGCGCCCGGCATCAATCCCTTGACCGCTGCTCAAGAGCAGGACCTCCAGCTTCAGCGCCGTCTTCAGCAAGACAGCATCCTGTTGGCAGGGAAAACGATCTACATCAATCCTTTCTTGTATTGGCGTCGCTTCGACAGCAATACGGATCGTTGGTTGCGCGAACCGGGCCAGCTCCCGGAAGAGCAGATTGCTGTGAATCGCAGTCGCTTCTATCCAGAGCTCGACTGGACCTCGCTGAACAATTCCGATCGGGAGATCAAGGACGGAGCCGTGGAGATGTTCCTCAAAAGTTTGGAACTGATTGGGACGTTTCACCCCGAGCTGAGTTCCGGTCATCTGCTCGAGGTGGAGCGCAAGATGGCGATCACCAAAAAGCGGTCGTTCGAGCGTTGGGTCGAGAAGTCGTATCGGAGACGCGCCAAGCAGGAAACCTGGGAGCGTCGTCGCTTCGTTCGTGACCGTTTTTGGCGCTCGTGGGGGGAATGGCTTTCCTTAGAAGCCACCCATCACGCCTTGGCTCCTGCGGTGGCGTTGTTGGTGATCACAGGCGTGGGTGGCTGGTGGCTTGGGTCGTCTAATTCAAGTTGTCCGACACTTTTGCCTCCTCCGGAGCAGACTGGAGTGCGCTGAGTTCGGGTCTGCTCATGGCTGACAACCAACCGTTTGACTCCCTGAGATTGGCATTGATGCAGGACGTGCTGCCTGTGGGGCTTGCTTTGGTGGAGCGGGCTCGCGCTGGGGGTCCTGCCAAGGTGGTGGAGTCGTTCACTTCAGGGGCGCCAGATCCGTTGCGCGAGTTGCGCGATGAAGGTGAAACGGCCGCGAAGGGTGTACGGGAACGACTGGATCAAGTGAGTCCTGGGCTCGGTAATCCGGTGATGCCTGTGCAAGTGGCTGTGGAGGAGCCCTCAGATGAAGTGGTCGACGTTTTGGAAGAAGGCAGGTCACCGAAAGAGGAAGAACAGCAGTTGCATGAGGTTCTGGCAAGGATTACGCAGCGGCTGCAGGCCTTGGAAGCTCAGCTCGAGCAAGAGAGCTAAGGGGCATGACGCGCTCTGCTTCTCCCCAAAGGGACGCTCAGCGTCAAAGTGGATTGCGCCAGCAGCCCCTGGTCTTGTTCGGATTGGTGCTGTTGTTTTGCAGCGCCATGGTTGCTCGCTTGGTCTGGCTCCAGGTGTTGGAGGGCCCCCGCTACAGGCAGTTGGCGGATGAAAATCGCATTCGCTTGGTACCCAGATCGCCAACGCGTGGCCGTCTTCTTGATCGCAAAGGGCGGGTTTTGGCCTCCAGCAAGCTCACCTATTCGCTGTATGTGGAGCCGCGCTTGGTGGATGATGCGGCCTGGCCGGCCTTGCGCGACCGGCTTGCCAGTCTTCTCGATCTCAACCCATCCACCCTGGATCGTCGGCGCCAGTCGGGCCCAGACCGCAATGGTTACCGCATCAATTTGGCCAGTGAACTCAGCCCTGAGCAGGTGCTGCGTTTCCGGGAGCAATCCCTCGGCCTGAAGGGAGCTCAAGTGGACGTGGACATTCTTCGCGCCTATCCCCACGGAACGCTGGCAGCCCATACCCTCGGCTACACCCAGCCGATCACGGAGGAGGAGTACACCGCCCTGGCTGATCGGGGCTACAAAATTCGCGATCGGATTGGTCGCATCGGCGTTGAGGCGGCCTACGAGTCCCATTTACGGGGCGAATGGGGCGGTCAAATGCTTGAAGTGAATGCCATGGGTGAGGTGCAAAGGCACTTAGGCGATCGTCCCTCCGTGGCGGGCAAAGACCTCACCCTCACGCTCGATCTTGATCTTCAGAAGGTGGCTGAACAGGTTTTGGCTGATAAGCCTGGCGGCGCAATCGTGGCCATGGACCCTCGCAACGGAGCGATCTTGGCGCTTGCGAGCAAGCCGAATTTTGACCCCAATTTTTTCTCGAAACTGGTTACCACGCAGAAGGAGTACGACGCGCTGTTCTCCAATCCCAAAAAGCCGCTGTTGAGCCGTGCCATGAATGCCTATGACCCTGGCAGCACGTGGAAGCCTGTGACAGCGATGGCAGGAATGGCGTCAGGCAAATTTCCAGCTGAGGTCAAGTTGAACACCACCGCTTGCATCACCTACGGCGGTCACTGTTTCCCTGATCACAATGGCGCTGGCTTTGGCCGGATTGGCTACGCCGATGCCCTGCGCTTCTCCAGCAACACGTTTTTCTATCAAGTGGGTGTGGGTTCTGGTTCGCTTGCTCTCAAGAAGGCGGCCACCCAGCTTGGCTTTGGGCGCAAGACGGGGATTGAGATTGGTTGGGAGGAAAATGTGGGTCTCGTGGGAGATGAAGCCTGGGCGAAGGAGGGCCGCGGCTGGGCGGAGCCTGGGTCCACGCCTTGGATTCCAGAGGACATGGCTTCTGCGTCGATTGGCCAGTCCGTGGTGCAGATCACCCCACTTCAACTGGCACGGGCTTACTGCGTGTTTGCCAATGGTGGCTGGCTCGTCACCCCCCATCTGGCCGATCAAGGTTTGGATTGGACGGCTCCATCGCGGCGTACCAAGGTGCCGATCAAGCCAGCAACCCTGGCCAAGATCCGTCAAGGTTTGCGCAAGGTGGTGGAGGACGGCACCGGCTACGGCCTGAATGGGGAGGGCATTCCTCCTGCGGCCGGTAAGACCGGTACGGCGGAGGACAGCACGGGCGGTCCAGATCATGCCTGGTTTGCCAGTTATGCCCCTTACCCGAACGGCGAGATTGTCGTGGTGGCCTTCGCTCAAAACACCCCGGGTGGTGGTTCAGTGCATGCGCTGCCGATGGCCAAAAAAGTGATTGAGGTCTGGAACCGCAACCGTAAGCAGACTTGATTTACGCCGCTGAGGAGATCTCTGAGGAGAGCACTTGGCGGTAGTAGCCGCGTAATTGTTCTGTGGCTCCGGCCCAGCCCCAGCGCTCAGCTTCCGAGCGGGCGGCATTGCGGAGGGTTTGACGTTCGAGATCATTGCCGAGCAGCTTGCGGGTGGCTTCGATCAAGCTCCCCGCCCCTGCATCGGCCCCGTCTGGTTCATAAAGACAGCCGTTCACGCCGTCGCTGATGATGTCTGGAATGCCGCCGCGATTGGCTCCCACCACCGGACAGCCGGCGGCCATTGCTTCAAGCAACACAAGGCCCAGGGTTTCGGTGCTGGAGGGAAAGAGGAAGGCATCACCGCTGGCATAGGCCCCCGCAAGTTCTTCTCCAGCCAGATAGCCCACAAAGGTGGTGGCCGTTCCTTCGAAATGCTTCTCCAACTGTTGCCTGTGGGGTCCGTCGCCGACGAGCGCCAGTCGGGTATCGGGCAAGGCTTCGAGCACGGGGCGGATCCGTTCGATCTGTTTTTCTGCCGAGAGCCGCCCGACGTACAGCAGCAGTGAGCCGCGGTCGTCGTATGCACCGAGCAAGCGTTGACGGAGTTCTTGGCTACGCAGTTCGGGCCGGAACAGCTCCGTATCCACGCCTCGCTGCCAGAGGGCGGTGTGTTGGATGCCCTTGTCACTGAGCTCTTGCACCATCGCGGTGGAGGTGCAGAGATTGAGCACGGCTTGGCTATGCGCTGCTTTCAGCAGCTCCCAAAGCAACGGTTCGAGCATGCCCATGCCGTAGTGCTCGAGATATTTCGGCAGATGGGTGTGATAGCTGGCGATGAGGGGGATGGATTTGCTCTTGGCGAGCCAGATGCCTCCCAAACCCAAAACCGCTGGATTGACGACGTGGATCAGGTCTGGCTGGAAGGCATCGATGGCTTCGGAGACCGCAGGCCGCGGCAAGGCCAGCTTCAGCTCTGGGTAGAGCGGCAAGGGCATGGCGGGAACGCCCACCACCTTGGCTCCCATGTAGTTGCTGGGTGCACCTTCCGGACAAAACACCACCACCTCATCTCCGGCATCGACCAGATGCTTCACCGTTTTGGTGAGCCGGGTGACGATGCCGTCGACTTTGGGGAGGAAAGTTTCGGTAAAGAAGGCGATTCTCAAGGGTTCGTCCCGATCAGGAGGCGTTGCCAATGGCTTGGGCTTGGGTTTTGGTCCAGGCCGATGTGCAGAGGATGCGATTCCGGTCGCAGCGATCCGCATAGCGAGTGGCGATTTCCACCACCTCCTTCAAGAGGCCGTCATCCAAGGTGGTGGGTTTGAGCCCCAGTTCGATGAAACAGCGGTTGTCCACGATCAGATCGTTTTCAACGGCTTCGTTGCGTGGATTCGGGAGATTGTTGACCTGAGCGCCTGTTAAGGCAGCCACCTTCTTGGCCAATTCGCCCACTTGGTGGCTCTCGGTCATTTGATTGAAGATCTTGACCCGTTCGCCTTTCTCAGGCCGATTTTCGAGTGCGAGCTGGACGCAACGCACCGAGTCACGGATGTGGATGAAGGCGCGGGTTTGACCGCCGGTGCCATGCACGGTGAGGGGGTATCCGATCGCGGCTTGCATCAGGAAGCGGTTCAGCACCGTTCCGTAGTCACCGTCGTAATCAAAGCGGTTGGTGAGCCGTGGATCACGATCCGTGGCCTCCGTGTTGGTGCCCCAAACAATCCCTTGGTGAAGGTCCGTAATTCTGACCTTGTCGTTCTTGTTGTAGTAGAGGAACAGCAGCTGATCGAGCGTCTTGGTCATGTGATAGACGCTGCCAGGACTGGCTGGATGAAGAATTTCCTCTTCAAAACGGCTGCCATCAGGCTGGGGCACTTCCACCTTGAGGTAGCCCTCAGGAATGGTGGCGCCACGGTGGGAGCCATAGCCATACACCCCCATCGTGCCCAGGTGCACCACGTGGATGTCTTGGCCCGATTCCACGATCGCGGCCAGCAGGTTGTGAGTGCCGTTCACGTTGTTGTCAACGGTGTAGCGCTTGGTGGCGCTGCTCTTCATCGAGTAGGGAGCGGCGCGCTGCTCGGCGAAGTGCACCACGGAGTCGGGCTTTTCTTCGATGATGAGGTCGAGGAGCCGTTGGTACTCGTGGGCGATATCCATATGGATGAATCGCATGGGCTTGCCGCCAATGCTTTCCCAGACGTTGAGGCGTTCACCGATGCTCACGATCGGCGTTAACGACTCCACCTCAAGGTCGATATCGATCTTGCGACGGCTGAGGTTGTCCACAATCACAACATCGTGATTTTGGTCCGCCAAATTCACCGCACAAGGCCAGCCGCAGAAGCCGTCACCACCTAAAACGAGAACTTTCACCCCAAACTCCTGCTGAAGCGAGCAAGCCGCTGATTTCTGGCAAGCTACTACAGGCTTTTTAGCTGACGGCTACGGACAGAGCCATGAGGGCGATCACAAGCACTGCGCCGGAGATGATCAGCAGCCGAGAGCCGTTGCTGAGAGAGGCTCCGTCGCTGATCACTTCCATGCGAGGTTCCTTCGCGAAGGCGTTGAGGCGACCGCCATCTTCTTGTGTGACCTGCATGGATTGAGCTGCAACTGAACGGGACCTTATGGAGTTGATGGTGGGTGCGCTTTGATTCGCCATGCTCCTTCATGGCCTGAGATGTGCTGTTACATCCAGGCGGTTTATGCGGCGCTGTACAAGGCGCTGTACGAGGCGGTGAGTGCATTGTGCGTGGCTAGCTGTTGATGCGTCCGCTGGTGGGGGAGCTCGGAGAGGCTTCGGCACGGGTTGGTAACCGGCCAGCCAGCAAGGATTGGCGTCCTGCCTGCACGGCAGAAGCCATCGCTTCTGCCATCAGGGGCGGTTGTCCCGCGAGGGCGATGGCGCTGTTGATGAGAACGGCATCGGCGCCCATCTCCATCGCTTGAGCTGCATCACTGGGCACGCCGATTCCCGCATCAACCACCACCGGCACCTTGGCGCTCTCAATGATCAGGCGGATATTGGCGGCATTGCGCAAGCCCTGACCTGATCCGATGGGGGATCCCAAAGGCATCACGGTGGCGCAGCCCACGTCTTCTAAACGCTTGGCCAAGAGGGGGTCGGCATTGATGTAGGGCAGCACGGTGAAGTTCTCCTTCACCAGCATTTCTGCTGCTTCCAAGGTTCCAAAGGGGTCGGGCAGTAAATGACGACTGTCTGGGATGACCTCCAATTTCACAAAATTGTTGTTTTCCTGACCCGCCAGCTTGGCGAGCTCCCTGCCAAGCCGGGCCACCCGCACGGCTTCTTCGGCGTTGGTGCACCCCGCCGTATTGGGAAGCATCCAGATGCGTGACCAGTCAATGGCTTCCATGAGGCCTGCATGCCCCTCAGCGACCGCCTGAACGCGCCGAACGGCAACCGTGACCATCTCACAGCCTGAGCGCTCCAGGCTGAGCTGCATGGCCTCCAGGTTTGGGTATTTGCCTGTCCCGGTGATCAGTCTGCTGTTGAAGCTGCGCCCTCCGATATGGAGTGCTTCGTCGTGAGAGTGGGTCGGATCCATTGTGGTCAGTTGCGGTTTGGTTGGAGAACCGGATCGTGATGCGGTCAAGCAGGCCGCAACCGCCCTACCCTGCGCCAATCATCTATTGGTTGCATGCCAGTTCCACCCGTCATAGACATACCGGTTGAGATTCAGGCACCGTTTGAGTCTTCCCAATCGTTTGATAGTTCACAACTAGCCATACCTCTTGAATTTGAGGGATCTGTTGAGAGTTTTGATCCTGTCGCGCGTGCTGCTGATCTCGCTGCAACCCTGCCACGCCAATGGTGCGGAAATTACACCTCCTTTGAGTCGAATTCCACTGTGGATGTGGAATTAACCCTGACCCGCTTGAAGCCCATGGGGCAGATGGTGGATTTGCGTGGAGAGATGCGCATCGGCGCGATCTCTACGCCTGTTCAGGGCAATCTCAATGCGAAATCTGATCAGCTTGACCTTTTGCCCTTGTCTCCTGATCTCACCAATGACCTGGAAATTGGTGGAAGGTTTTTAGGGTTGCAAGCCTTTTCTTTGGCTGGGTGGGATGCTCCAAGACTGACGAACCCTGGAGGACGTCTGGACCTGTCGCGTAGCTGTGCTGTTTCAGAATCCGCGCCCATCCGGGCCCTTTGGTGAAGCTTTATTGGAGTTCTTCCCATTCGCGGCAGCGCGTTCCAAGCGATTTAACCGCTTACGCGCTGTTTTGTTTTTAGGGTCAAGAACAAGTGCTTGGCGATACAGCTCACAGGCTTCTTCGTTTTCTAGGAGTCTCTCTTGGGCAAAAGCGAGATTATTGATGGCCACTGGGTAATCCTCTTTGGCTCGGAGAGCTGCCTTGTAATGGCGTACGGCGGTCGTGAAATCCTTCTCTGCAGCTAAGGCATAGCCCAGAGCATTCTCAATCAGAGCGCGCGCTTCATCGGGCTCGTCATTGAGCCTTTTCACGGCCTGGCGCAAGGTCACAATCGCCTGCGGATACAGGCGCTTGCGCAATTGAACGGACGCCAGCTCATAGAGAGCGCCTGCGTCTTTGGAGGACGCAACCTTCTCTTGCTCCATCTTGAGCAAGCTTTGTTCGTCGCGGCGAACCCGTAAAAATTGGCGACCGCCGACAACAGCGACGATCGCCAAGAGGCCAATCAGGCCCAATAAATAGGTCTGAGGCAGCAAGGAATTCATGTCAGACCCAAGAAACGTCCCGTCGGGGACTGATCATTAACCCTGAGTGGCATTCACAACGTTGGCGAAACTCGCAGGATCGACAACAGCCATCTGGGCCAACATTTTGCGGTTGATCCGCACATCAGCTTTCTTGAGACCGCCAATCAAACGGCTGTAGCTCACGCCATTCATGCGTGCTGCTGCATTGATCCGTGCAATCCAGAGACGGCGGAAATCACGCTTGCGACGACGACGGTCGCGGTAGGCATTGCAAAGCGCCTTCATGACGCGTTGATTTGCCGTACGGAAGAGTGTTCCGTTGCTGCCGCGGAAACCACGGGCTAAACGGAGGATTTTATTGCGGCGTTTACGGGCAACATTGCCTCTCTTGACGCGAGCCATGAATCAGATGTGGAGAAGTTGAAGGAAGAATGTCCTGCGTGGATGACCACCTGGCAGGACTCAGGACTGAGCTCAGGCGTAGGGCATCATCAGCGTGACGCGTTCCTCGTCGGTGCGATCCACCACAGCCTTGGTCTTCAAATGACGCTTCTGTTTCGGCGATTTGTGATCGAGAAGGTGATTATGAAAGGCGCGGCGACGCATGAACTTGCCAGTGCCTGTTGCTTTGAACCGCTTGGCGGCTGCTTTGCGGGTCTTGAGCTTGGGCATGGGTCTGGCTGCACGCGGCATAAGCGACAACCATAGAACGTTGCCTTCCTGAAAGCCAATCAATTCAAGCCGCGTCATGCTGAATCCAGTTGCAGCGGACGTGTTCTTGACTCCTCCCTTTGGCTGGCTGAAGCGCCGGGTCGTTGTTCCGTTGGCGTTGGTGAGTGCGATCGCTTGCAGCTGCCGCGCGCAAGAAGCGACGATCGAACCGGGCCCTCCTGCTGTTGTGACCCATCGATCGGTTCCTTTGCCGCCGAAAGCCCATGAAGCGCCCTTATGGGTGGCCCTGGACGATCACCTCGGCCGCGGCACCACCACGCAACGGTCCGGGCCTTTGCTCACCTTGAAGAGTGCTGGCGAGCAGTCCCTGCGCTTGCGGGATGGCTCTGGAGCTGAGGTTGCCGAGGGAAGGGCGCTGCGTCTCAGCTGGCGACTGGCTCCTCTGGCTGTTCCTGTGGAGGTGGCCCGCAAGATTGCCGGTCCCTACGCCAGTTTTGAATCAGCGGAACGGATTGCGAGCCGATGGCGTGATCAAGGCGTGCTCGCCCGTGTTGCCCATCCCAGCAACTGGGAGGTGTGGATACCGATGGATGCTGAGCCTCTGGATGGGGTCCCTGTGCGGACCTTGATGCGCACGCTCACAACGGAGATGAAAGCCGTCTTGGAGGGCCCCTCGGGTGGTCGCACCCTCCAGGGTCCGCTGATGCTGGAGGCTCCGAACGGTCTGCTCTGGCAGGGAGGCGTTCTGCGCGGTCCGTTTCGTCTGCAGCCGGATGCCTATGGCAGTTGGACGTTGTTGGAACAAGTTCCGCTTGAGCGTTATTTAGAGGGGGTGGTTCCCCACGAAATTGGCGCTGGATCGCCGACGGCGGCGTTAGAGGCGCAGGCGGTCTTGGCGCGCACCTGGGCCTTGGCGAATAGTCATCGGTTTGCGATCGATGGCTATCACCTTTGCAGTGATACGCAGTGCCAGGTGTACAGCGATCCCCGCCACGCCAGCGCTGCGGTGCGCCAGGCGATTCGTGCGACCTCTGGGCAGGTGTTGGCGTGGAACGGCGAGCCGATTCAAGCTTGGTATCACGCCAGTAACGGTGGGGTGATGGCTGGAGCAGAAGAGGCTTGGGCGATGGACTCCCTTCCTTACGTAAAGGCCCGTGCGGATGGATCAGCGGGATGGATCAAGGGCTTGGCGTTGCCGCTTAAGGACCCCACCTCTGTGAGTGGCTTGCTCTCTCGCGGCGATGGTGTCTATGGCAGGAATCACCCTCGTTTTCGTTGGTCGCGTATCTATAGCGCTGCCCAGGTTGCCCAGGCTCTACGGGCGGCTGGCCTGCCTGCTGGGGTCCCCAGTGCTCTCAACGTGCAGACGAGAGGAGCGAGTGGACGGGTGCTGGCCCTTGACATCGAGATGACGGGGAACGGGGAGCCGGTGATGCTGCGGCTGGATGGCATCCGTCGCACCTTGCGCCGCCTCCCCAGCACCTTGTTTGTGATTGAGACCCTTGGGCCCGATCGATGGCGTTTTAAGGGTGGAGGATTTGGCCATGGAGTGGGCCTCTCGCAAGCCGGTGCCATTGATCTGGCGGCTCGAGGTTGGAGCTTTGAGCGGATTCTTAGCCACTACTACCCAGGAACAACATTGACCACGGTCCAACCGTCTTCTAGTTCCATACCCGGTAAGGCCCCTTAAAGTCCCATGACTTCGAACGGTGACAGGGTGTTGGCCGCAGGGACAGGCGATCGCCGACGCGGCAAGACAGCCTTGTTTGTGGTGGCTTGTGGTTGCGCGGGAGCAGCACCCCATTGGCTCGATCCCTCCAGGAGTCTCATCCCTTCGCTCACGCTGGCGCTCGTGCTCGGTGGGTACTCCCTCAGCACGACGCTACGAGGCTCTGATGAGAGCGCGAGTCCCGCGAGCAGCGAGCCTGCCACCGATGCCACCGATGCCACCGATGCCACCGATGGGGATGGGACCTCTCTCACGGAGACAGCCCTGGCTGCGGAGCCCGCGGTCGTCGAGAGCTTGGCCTCTTGGCCCAACGTGGACGTGGTGGTGGCGGCCAGGGATGAGGAAGCTGTGGTGGCTCGTCTCATGGAGCGCCTCGGAGCACTTCGCTATCCAGCTGACCAACTCACGACCTGGATCGTTGATGACGGCAGCGAAGACAAAACGCCAGATCTTCTGGATGAACTGAAGCCTCAATATCCCAACCTGAATGTGATTCGCAGGCAGCGCAATGCAGGCGGAGGCAAGTCAGGTGCGTTGAATGCGGCGTTGGCTCAAAGCAGTGGGGAGTGGATTCTCGTGCTGGATGCCGATGGTCAAATCAGTGACGACCAGCTCGAACGGTTGATTCCGATCGCCGTGATGGGTGATTGGTCTGGCGTGCAGATGCGCAAAGCGGTGACGAACGCCGATACCAACCTGCTGACGCGGGTCCAGGCCGTGGAGATGGCCTTTGATGCGCTGATTCAGCAGGGGCGCCTATTGGGGGGAGGGGTGTCTGAACTGCGAGGGAACGGGCAGTTGCTGCGGCGTGATGTGTTGGAAGCCTGCGGAGGATTCAATGAGGACACGGTCACGGACGACCTCGACCTGAGTTTTCGTTTTTTGCTCCAAGGTGCTCGCACAACCTTGCTTTGGAATCCACCGGTGCGAGAAGAGGCGGTGGAGACGATTTCGGCGCTTTGGAAGCAACGACAACGATGGGCAGAAGGAGGTTTGCAGCGCTTTTTTGATTACTGGCCGGGGCTGCTATCCAATCGCTTAACGGTTGGCCAGAGACGTGACCTGGCTTGTTTTTTCTTGCTTCAGTACGCCCTGCCTGTGCTCTCCTTTGCCGATCTGGTCACCAGTGTGTTCACGCGATCCTCACCGGTGTACTGGCCCTTGTCGATTGTGGCGTTTGGCGTGTCAGGCGTGGCGTATTGGAGGGGGTGCCGCCGCTTCAGTGAAGGCCCTGCCTTGCCTCAACCCAATCCGTTTTCGTTGCTGTTGGGAATTGCCTATCTGAGCCATTGGTTCTTTGTCATTCCCTGGGTCACGCTGCGAATGGCGGTGCTTCCCAAGCGCTTGGTCTGGGCAAAAACCACCCACCGTGGCCATGAGGAGACGGTCAAAGCCTGAGCGCTGATTCCTCAAACGTTTTCGTCATGGTCCAGTTCCACATCCAGGACCTGACCGTTAAAAAAGTCGGCAAAGCGCTTCACCTTTTCATCCATGATTGAAGGGGGATTCACGTCCGCAGGTGAAGGCGGGGTGGGCGAGCCCATGGATTGGGAACCGGGCCCAGGGACCTCTGTTGAAAGGATGCTGGGAGCTGCTGAGCTTGCCGCTGTGGTTGTCGTTGAGGTTGCCGTTGACGATCTTGCCGGTGGTGAGCTGGTTGTGGCCTCTGCGACCGGAGTGATGGGCGGTGCTTGCACAGCTGGCATCACGACGGGCGATGGAGATGCTGGTGTTGGTTGAGACGGCTTTGGTTGAGGAGGGGTTGTTTGAGACGGTGTTGCTGGTGCGGCGGAGGGCGTCGAGGCCATCGGGGCTGCACCGCCATGGTTTTCCAAGACCAGTTGCCGATTCCCGCCAATCGAACGTTTGATCGCTTGTTCCAGCAAGCTGGCCCGGCTTTGCACCATGCCCATCCAATTTCCAGCCACCTGCACCACAGCGCGATGGGGATCGAGACGGACGAGTTGCGCCTGCTGTGACAGCAGCATCCGGGTGGAGGGGAGCTCGAGACTGGCGAGAATCTGTTGCCACAGTTCAGGCAGATTGTGACTGTCAGGGGCTGGCTCTGGCTCTGATGGGGGCGCTGAGGCTGGCGTAGGAGCAGGCTCTGAGCTGACGACCGGTTGGGGGCTTGTATTGGGAAGACTGATGGGTGGTGCTGGTGCTTCAGTGGCTGGAGCTGTGCTGGCCACCGGAGGAGTGCTGACGACGGAAGTGCTGCTTGTTGGCCTGCTCACCGCCGCGGCAGTCGGGGCTTTGGTAATGGGGAGCTCGGCGTCAGCCAGGAGGCCTAGGAGCAACACTTCCAGCCACAGCCTTGGTTGCACGCTTTGACGCAGTTGCTGTTCGCTGCCCTTGAGTTGGGCTTGCCAATGCAGGAGTCGCTGCCGGCCTAGGCGTTGTGCGAGGGCAGGCAACTGCTCTCGAAATTGTGGGGAGACCCCGGTGAGCTCTGGACGGTCCGGGGCGACAGCCATCAACACCAGGTCGCGCAAAATGCCCGCCAACCCCTGCAGGACAGCCCCTGGATCCCGGCCACGATCCAGTAGGCGTCTGCTTGCCTCCAGCAGCGTGAGGGGTTCTCCCTCCGCCAGCGCTTCGGTCAGGTTGAGAAGCTCTTGCTCTGGCACGGCTCCCAACAGGTCCCAGACCGCATCCGCCTTGATCGGTCCCGGCAGGAGGCTGAGCTGATCGAGAAGGCTTTCTGCGTCTCGTAGGCCTCCTTGGGCGCGCTGGGCCACCACATGCAGCGCCTCTGGTTGGATCGGAATCGACTCCTGTTCGGCAATCCAGGCCAGATGTTGATGCAAGGCCTCGAGGGGAATGCGCCTGAAGTCAAAGCGTTGGCAGCGACTCAGGATCGTGGGCAAGACGCGTTGGGGATCGGTCGTGGCCAACACGAACACCACCTGCGGTGGTGGCTCTTCCAGGGTTTTAAGCAGCGCATTAAACGCGGCTGTGGAGAGCATGTGGCACTCATCCACCACATACACCTTCCAGCGCGCTTGCACAGGGGCGAACCTGGAGCGTTCGATCAGATCGCGAATGTTGTCGACACCGGTGTTGGAGGCGGCATCGATCTCGATCACATCGAGCGCCGTGCCACGCGCAATCGTTGTGCAGAGCTCACACGTCCCGCAGGGCTGGGGTGTTGGGCCGTCGTGGCTCAGACAGTTGAGTGAGCGCGCCAGGATCCTGGCGCTGGAGGTTTTGCCGGTTCCGCGTGGGCCGCTGAATAAGTAGGCCGGGGCAATGCGTCCGGAGGTGAGGGCATGGCCGAGTGTGGCGGCAATCGCCTCCTGGCCCACCAGCTGGTCAAAACGTTGAGGACGGTATTTGTGATGCAGCGGCTGATAGGCCTGACTCATGCACTACCCGCAAGACGTTGAGGCTACTCAGCTTGATCGCTGATGGAAGGCCCATGTTGCTCGTTGAGCAAATCGCTAATCCGTTGTTCGAGTTCTTCCACGGCTGCGAGTTCATCGGCGAGGGTTTGGCCAGCTTTGAGGAGCCTTTGGCCCTGTCCTCCATAGCGATCGCTGGCGCCGTTGTTAGGGCCGCCGCGGATCCATCCCTCGGCTTGCTCAAGCGTGCCTTCTAGTTGGTTGAGCAAGCGTTGACGGAGCTTTTTCAACTGCACCAGGCCGCGGCGAGCACGATCTCGGGATTGTTCATTCACCAACCCTCGCTTCAGGAGCAACCGGAGTCCGGTGAGCAGGGCTGCGGGCATGAGCTGGCCTATGGCCAAAGCCCCGAGGCTGGTGGTGTGCAGGAAGCTTTCCACTTGCCCGCTTTGATGCCGGCCTGTTTTGCACCAGCTAGCGAAATGCTCGCAGTTGTTGAACAGCAGGTTGTAACGCTGTTCGCCGATGCGGCTCATCGCTCGCCGCAGCGTGACGCCTGGTGGAGATGGATGCTCATGCTCGACAACGCTGGTCTCTAAGCCGCGTTTGAACTCCTCCAACGGACTGCGCAGAATTTCTCGCCCTTCGAGGTAATGGGCGATGGTGCCATCGCCGAGATCGATGCCGTGATGCAGAAACAGACCATGCTGGCGCGGGACTGAGAGGTGGTCAGCGGCAGCCATTCAGGGTGACGTTCAAGCCGACTCTTTGTGTTGCTTGGTGCCGGGGAGGGGAAGAACTTTGCCACCGGTGTGTTCTTCGACCATGGCTTTGGTGATCGTGAAGGCAGTCACGGTTTGATCGGAGGGCAGCTCGTACATAAGGTCCAGCATCAACTCCTCCACGATCCCGCGCAGGGCGCGGGCACCCGTTTTGCGCCGGTGGGCTTCTTTGGCGATTGCCTCAACGGCCTGGGATTCGAAGTCCAGTTGCACGTTGTCCATGCTCAAGAGCGTGCTGAATTGCTTCACCAGGGCATCGCGTGGCTCGGTGAGGATCGATTCAAGTGCGTGCTCGTCAAGGGGTTCGAGCACAGCGTTCACCGGCATGCGGCCAATGAACTCGGGGATGAGGCCGTACTTAACCAGGTCATCGGGTTCGAGATGACGCAGCACCTGGGCCGCTTGGATATCGCGGGTGGCGCGGTTGCGACCCCGACCATCATTCGGCACAAAGCCGATGGCATTGCGGCCCATGCGCTTCTGCACCACGTCATCCAGGCCGACGAAGGCTCCACCACAAATGAACAGGATTTGGCTCGTATCGATTTGGATGCAGTCCTGGTAGGGATGCTTGCGTCCGCCTTGAGGGGGCACGTTGGCCACGGTGCCTTCCAGCATTTTCAGAAGGGCCTGTTGAACACCTTCCCCAGACACATCGCGCGTGATCGAGGGGTTTTCGCTTTTGCGAGCGATTTTGTCGATTTCATCGATGTAGATGATCCCTCGCTGGGCCTGCTCCACATCCATATCGGCTTTCTGCAGCAGCCTCAGCAGGATGTTTTCAACGTCTTCACCGACGTAGCCAGCCTCTGTGAGGGTTGTGGCATCGGCAACGGCAAAGGGCACATCTAGCATTTCTGCCAGGGTCTGGGCCAGCAGGGTTTTGCCGCAGCCGGTGGGGCCGATGAGCAGGATGTTGCTCTTATGCAGACGGGTGGCGGTTTGGGCGGCTTCGCCTTGCCCATCGCCCTGCCAGGCCAGGCGTTTGTAGTGGTTGTAGACGGCGACAGACATCACCTTTTTGGCCGCCTCCTGACCAACGACTTGTTCGTCGAGGAAGCCTTTGATCTCTTGGGGTTTGGGGATCGTGGCCAGGGTTGGAGCCGGTTTACTGGTTTTGCGCGTGCCGCCTGCAGCCGTTTTCTTAGAGGGTTCGGCGCCGTGGCGGGGATTGCCCTGGGCGTCGATCAGCTCTTCATCAAGAATCTCGTTGCAGAGATCGATGCATTCATCACAGATATAAACGCCAGGACCCGCGATTAGTTTGCGCACCTGCTCCTGGGACTTTCCGCAGAAAGAGCACTTCAGATGGGCGTCAAATTTGGCCATCGGGCTCTGGACACATCAAACGAAAAGACAGAACCGGTCGGAGTGGGATCGGACTGGATACGTAGGATCGTGGGGAAAGTGGGCTGTGTCAGCCCCCCGTAATGATTCCTTCGCCTCCGAGGTTGTCCACAACGCGATCGATCAAGCCGTATTCAACCGCTTCTGCTGGAGAAAGGAAGTAGTCCCGTTCAGTGTCTTCGGTGATTTTCGCGAGCGGCTGGCCGGTATGGTCCGCCATCAGGCCGTTCAGGGTTTCCTTAAGAAATAAAATTTCTTGCGCCATGATCTCGATGTCCACGGCCTGACCTTGAGCACCACCCAAGGGTTGGTGAATCATGATCCTGGCGTTGGGAAGGGC
This sequence comes from Synechococcus sp. WH 8016, assembly GCF_000230675.1. Lineage (NCBI taxonomy): Bacteria > Bacillati > Cyanobacteriota > Cyanophyceae > Synechococcales > Synechococcaceae > Synechococcus > Synechococcus sp. WH 8016. Next base: position 87,064 of record NZ_AGIK01000007.1, read on the forward strand.
TAGGCGCTTGCCTTTGCAGCCTCCGCTCAGCAGAAACGCTCCCATGGAGGCGGCGAGTCCGTAGCAGATGGTGACCACGTCTGGCGCTACTTGCTGCATGGTGTCGTAGATCGCCAACCCTGCAGTGATCGAGCCACCAGGTGAATTGATGTACACCTGAATATCTTTTTCAGGATCTTCCGCTTCTAGAAAAAGAAGTTGAGCCACCAGAGCATCCGCTACCTGGTCGTTCACGTCGGTTCCGAGAAAGATGATTCTCTCCCTGAGTAGACGGGAATAAATATCAAAGGAGCGTTCACCCCGCCCGGACTGCTCCACCACCGTGGGAACCCCAGGAGAGGCCAACGGGGTGTGAGCTGAAACGGGAAGGGTTCCTCGCCAGCGGTTTTCGATCGGGTGGTGGCTGCGGGCGTTGATCACGCGGCGGCGGGCAGGAGGACAGATGAATGCAATCTATGGGCGCCGATTAGGCATCGGTGGCGCTTGGCTTGTCCTTTTCAGGTGCCTTTTCGCTCACGGTGCTGTTTTCTTCCAGCCAGCCAAGGAGTTTTTCTTGAAGAAGATCCTCGATCACGGCTTGACGGAGACGGTTGGGGTCGATGTCGCGCTCACCGGACAGTTGGGCGGTGACCTCCTTCACTTTGGCGTCAATCTCTGGATCCTCGAGCTTGAGGCTTTCCGCTTCTGCCAGGGCCGAGAGGGCAAGACTGCGGCGCAAGCGCTCCTCCGCCTCTGGGCGTGAGGTTTCCATCAAGTTGCGGACGAGGTCAGGAGTGAACAGGGATTTCACGTCCATGCCCTGTTGGGAGAACTGCGCTGCGGTTTGTTCCACCAGGTTGCGCACCTCCTGTTGCACCAGGGTTTCGGGCAGTTCCACCTCGAGTTGCTCGACAAGAGCAGCGAGCAGGGCGTCGCGTCGATTACTGGTCGTACGCCGCTCAGCGTCGTCCTTTAAACGCTTTTCGAGGTCAGAGCGGAGCTCGGCCAAGGTTTCCTGCTCGCTGGCCTGTTTCGCGAAGTCGTCATCCAGGTCGGGCAGTTCCCTGGTCTTGAGATCCTTCAGTTCGATTTCGAAGCTGGCCTTGCGTCCGCGCGCATCCTCCTTGGGGTAGTCATCAGGAAAATTGCAGGCCACGGTTTTGCTGTCACCCACCTTCATGCCCACAACGCCTTCGATGAAGCCGGGGATCATGCGGCCGTGCTCGAGATCCACATCCATCGACTCGGAGCTGCCGCCTTCAATCTCGCTGCCGTCGTCGCTGTAGGTGCCTTTAAAACCCACCACAGCGATGTCGCCCTCTGCAGCCTTGCGGCCCTCTACTGGCACCACAGTGGCGAGCTGTCGACGCGACTGCTCGAGCATTTCATCTACTTTTGACGCATCGAAGCTGACGCTTTCCGCTTCCGCTTTCAGTCCCTTGGTGGTTTTCAGGGTTGGAGTGGGAGCAACATCGGCTTCAAAGGTGACCGACAGGGGCTTTCCAGGCTCAAAGGACTCCAGCAAGGCTTCGTAGCCGCCATCAACTTCGGGTTGGCCAAGGGCTTCAATCGTTTCCTGCTTGATGGTGTCCCGCCAGATCCCGTCCACGAGGTTTTCGAGCGCTGTGGCGCGAATGCGCAGTCCGCCCAGTTGTTGCACGAGAACGGAGCGAGGCACCTTGCCTTTGCGGAATCCAGGCAGATTCACGCTGCGGCTCAGCTGTGAGATCGCCGCTTCGTAACTGGCCTTGCAGCGTTCGGCAGGAATCGCTACCTCAACGGCCAGACGGCTGCCTGGGCGGGCTGTGGAGGTGACCTTCAGGCTGGCGGCACTCATCGGCGAGGTTTAAGAGCAGACCCAACACCTTAATTAAGTGCGAGACCTTTGCCATCCGCGTAAGGTGGTTGGATCGCTATAGCAACTCCCTGAGACGTCACGACGTCATTACAAGGTCAGGGATCGATGCATTGAGTGGCATGTAGCCACGGCTAACACCAGATTTCGTTCCAGTTTTCATTCGTTTGATTTCCGCCGCGCCATTTCCCAACCGACCACTCACCGTTGCGGTGCTGGGTGCCAGTGGTGCCGTGGGTCAAGAGCTTCTTCAGCTTCTTGAAGAACGGAATTTTCCGGTCTCTGAACTGCGTCTTCTAGCGTCCGCTCGCTCTGCTGGCAGTCGCTGCTCGTGGAAGGGGCAGGAGCTTGTGGTCCAAGAGACCACAGCCCAAGCCTTCGAGGGCGTTGATTTGGTGCTTGCCTCGGCAGGCGGCTCGGTGTCTAAGGCTTGGCGCGAGGCCATCGTGGCGTCGGGAGCCGTGATGGTGGACAACTCGAGCGCGTTTCGGATGGAAGACGGCGTGCCTCTTGTGGTTCCCGAGGTGAATCCAAGTGCAGCGCATCAGCATCAAGGCGTGATCGCGAATCCCAACTGCACCACCATTCTGTTGAGCTTGGCGTTGGCGCCGCTGGCGTCGCGCCGACCCCTGCGTCGCGTGGTGGTGAGCACCTATCAATCGGCGAGTGGTGCCGGTGCCCGGGCCATGGATGAGCTTCGCGATCTCTCCCGGGTGGTACTGGATGGAGGCACCCCTACCAGTGAGGTGTTGCCCCATTCGCTTGCGTTCAATCTTTTTCTGCACAACTCCCCTCTGCAGTCCAATGGCTACTGCGAAGAGGAGCTGAAGATGGTGAATGAAACCCGCAAGATCATGGGGATCCCTGATTTGCGCTTTACAGCGACGTGCGTGCGGGTCCCTGTGTTGCGCGCTCACTCAGAAGCGGTCAATGTGGAATTCCATGAGCCGTTCTCTGTAGAGGAGGCCCGTTCACTGCTGGCTTCTGCCCCTGGTGTTGAGTTACTCGACGATTCCGCCCACAACCGCTTCCCCATGCCCACCGATGTAACCGGTCGAGACCCGGTGATGGTGGGGCGGATTCGTCAGGACATCAGTGAGCCGAACGCGCTCGAGTTTTGGCTATGTGGTGATCAGATTCGTAAAGGTGCCGCTCTGAACGCCATTCAAATCGCCGAATTGCTTCTTCCTTCTGTTTGACCTGTATGAGCACTGCTGCTGAACTTTCTCCCACTCCATTTGGCCGACTGTTGACGGCCATGGTGACCCCTTTCGATGCTGAGGGACGCGTGGATTTGGCCTTGGCAGGTCGCTTGGCTCGTCACCTTGTTGAGGAAGGTTCAGAGGGACTTGTGGTTTGTGGCACCACGGGTGAATCGCCAACCCTGAGCTGGCAGGAGCAAGTGAAGATGCTGGAGGCGGTTCGTCAAGCCGTTGGACCTGGCGTGAAGGTGCTTGCAGGCACGGGCAGTAACAGCACCAGTGAAGCGGTGAAGGCCACGCGAGAAGCGGCCGAGGCTGGCGCTGACGGTGCTCTCGTGGTTGTGCCCTACTACAACAAGCCTCCCCAAGATGGCTTGGAAGCGCATTTTCGAGCGATTGCGACGGCGGCTCCCGAGCTACCGCTGATGCTTTACAACGTGCCTGGACGGACTGGAACGAGCCTGGCTCCAGCGACGGCCGCTCAATTGATGGACTGCGCCAATGTGGTGAGCTTCAAGGCAGCCAGCGGTTCGATTGAAGAAATCACCGAGCTGCGCTTGGCCTGTGGACCTCGCCTCGCCGTCTATAGCGGTGATGACGGCTTGCTCTTGCCGATGTTGTCCGCTGGTGCTGTCGGCGTGGTGAGTGTGGCCAGCCATGTTGTTGGCAAGCGTTTACGCCACATGATTGATGCCTTTCTCAGCGGTCAGAACGCTGTTGCCCTTGGTCAACACGAGCAGTTAACGCCGCTCTTCCAGGCCCTCTTTGCCACCTCCAACCCCATCCCTGTGAAAGCTGCACTCGAGCTGAGTGGATGGCCCGTCGGTGCTCCTCGTCTTCCCTTACTCCCCCTTAATTCAGCCATGCGCGATTCCTTAGCCGACCTTCTCACTGCCCTGCGTCAGACCTGACGCTCCGGCTGCCAATTCAGATTTTTCTCTTTTTTAAATTCCTTCGCGAGATCTATTGATGACATCCACTCTCTCTAAAACCAAGCAGGCCTGTCTCCGTGTGATTCCACTCGGTGGCTTGCATGAAATAGGCAAGAACACCTGCGTGTTCGAGTACGGCGATGACCTGATGCTGGTGGATGCCGGCTTGGCATTCCCCAGTGATGGCATGCATGGGGTGAATGTGGTGATGCCTGACACCAGCTTCCTGCGTGAAAACCAGAGCCGGATTCGGGGCATGATCGTGACCCACGGCCACGAAGATCACATCGGTGGCATCGCGCACCATCTCAAGAATTTCGATATCCCAGTGATTTATGGGCCGCGTCTGGCCCTATCCATGCTCACGGGAAAAATGGATGAGGCCGGTGTGACCGATCGCACCACCCTTCAAACGGTGGGTCCCAGAGACGTCGTGAAGGTGGGTCAGCACTTTTCGGTGGAGTTCATTCGCAACACCCACTCGATGGCCGACAGCTTTTCGCTGGCGATCACCACTCCGGTGGGCACTGTGATTTTCACCGGTGATTTCAAGTTTGATCACACCCCTGTGGATGGCGAGCACTTCGACTTGGCCCGGCTAGCCCATTACGGCGATCAGGGTGTGCTTTGTCTGTTTAGTGATTCCACCAATGCGGAGGTTCCTGGCTACTGCCCTCCTGAACGATCGGTGTTCCCCAACCTGGATCGCCACATCGCGGAAGCGGAAGGACGGGTGATCATCACCACGTTCGCCAGCTCGATTCATCGGGTGTCGATGATTCTTGAGCTGGCGCTCAAAAACGGCCGCAAGGTGGGTCTGCTTGGGCGCTCCATGCTCAACGTGATCGCGAAAGCCCGTGAACTCGGCTACATGCGTGCCCCGGACGAGCTGTTTGTGCCGATCAAACAGATCAACGATGTTCCTGATCGCGAGACGCTGTTGCTGATGACCGGAAGCCAGGGTGAGCCCCTTGCTGCTTTGAGCCGGATTTCACGGGGTGATCACCCTCAAGTGAAGGTGAAGACCTCAGACACGATCATCTTTTCTGCGAGCCCGATCCCGGGCAACACCATCTCCGTGGTGAACACGATCGATAAGTTGATGATCTTGGGCGCCAAGGTGGTTTATGGCAAAGGCGAAGGCATTCATGTGTCAGGCCATGGCTTCCAGGAAGATCAGAAGCTGATGTTGGCGCTCACCCGCCCGAAATATTTCGTGCCTGTGCATGGTGAGCACCGGATGTTGGTGAAGCATGCCCGCACTGGCCATTCCATGGGTGTGCCAGAAGACAACACGCTGATCATCAACAACGGAGATGTCGTTGAGCTCACTCCTGACTCCATGCGCAAAGGCGATCCTGTGAAAGCAGGCATCGAGCTGCTCGATCAGTCCCGCAATGGCATCGTTGATGCGCGCGTGCTGAAGGAGCGTCAACAGCTTGCCGTGGATGGCATCGTGACGATCCTGGCGGCGATCAGTACCGATGGGGCGATGGTGGCTCCGCCGCGGGTCAATTTGCGTGGTGTCGTGACCACCGCGGATGCGCGCAAGATGTCGCTGTGGACGGAACGCGAAATCAAGTGGGTGCTTGAAAATCGCTGGAAGCAGCTCTGCCGCAATGTGGAAGGCTCTTCTCCTGAAGTGGATTGGATGGGCGTGCAGCGCGAAGTGGAAGTGGGCCTAGGTCGGCGCATGCGCCGTGAGATGCAAGTGGAGCCCTTGATTCTTTGTCTGGTTCAGCCCGCACCTGGTGGCACACCGGTGTACAAGGGCCGCGCTGATGCAGAGCCTGACACCCGTCCGTCATCCCGCGGGCGCGGTGGTCGTCATGGTGGTCCCGGCCGCGACAGTGGCAATGGCCATGTTCGGCGTGATCGCAATGCGGCACCGGCTCGGGTTGTGCCCTCCCGTGTGATTGGAACACCAGCCCCTGCAGCGGCAGGGTCAGCTCCAGCAGCAGCGACGCCAGCACCGGCTCCAGCTCCCGCGAAAGAGCCTGTTGCGGCGGCAGTGGTTGTGACCAGTGCTCCAGAGCCGGAGATGCCAGCTGGACGCACCCGTCGTCGTCGTTCAGCGGCGGCTTAGGGAACGCCAGGCCATTGCCAATCGCTTCTGCAAGGGGAGCGATGTTGGCTGGTCGTCATCAGCGGCTTGTGCTGATGACGACCCAAGTTGGCGACTTTGCTTTAGGTGCACGCGCAGCAGTCCGGCCTCCAGGCGCTTTGGGTTGGAATCAAAGGCTCCTGCAAGCGATGCAGTTAAAGCCTGCGCTGGAGCTTCTTCCAAGCTCACTGGCTGTTCAGATCGCTCTTGGGTGCTGTCCAGCTCCCTTGGCTGCGGCGCGTTTGTTTTCGTAGCCGTCTTCGTATTGGTCTTCAGCCAGGGCATGGCCGTTTCGACTGGTTGAGCTGCTGGCGATTCAGCTGCTGGCTTCTCTGCTGCTGCGCGTTGATCTCCCGCCGCGGGCGTTGAGCTGGTGTTCAAAAAGGGATCACGGATGAGAGCGTCGCTGGCTGGCTGGCTTGATTGGTTTTGAAAGGGCACGGATGCCGGTTCTTCTGCAGCAGCAGGCGCCGACACAGCGACATCAATGACAGGTGATCGCTCCAGGGATTCGTTGAGACCTTGTTGAGCAAGTTCGCGCAGTGTGTCTGGCGGTTCGCTGGCGAGCACAAGCCGGTAAAACTCTGCGCTCTGGCCCACATCATCCTTTCCATAAAGGTGGATGTGGCCTAGCAACAGGGCCACAAAGGCTCTCCAGGCCAGGGTTGCGTCCCGTTCCGCCCCTGAGGCGGGAAGCGGCTCCAGTTTCCCCAGCAAGGGACGCGCCAAGTCGTCGGCTTTGTCGAACTCACTGGCGCTGTAGGCCTGCTCAGCGGCGACGTATTGCTCCTGAAAATCAGCGTCCAAACGAGGTTGTTATGGCTTGTTCACCAGTTGTACCGAGTCGCGGGTCCATTGCAGAGTCTTGTGCCCTGGCAAAGAGCGGCTCCCGGGGGGGCGGCCAGGGCCAATGGCCCAACTCAGGGTGTCGAGTTGGCTGGCGGAGAGGCTGCCAACGCCTTGTTGTTGCAACCAATGATGGAGCAAGAGCCGACGGCTGGCTTCTGGCAAAACCTTGAGTGCGTTGCGTTTCAGGCCGCATTCACAACGCAGCTGTTCAAGGGCCAATGTGGCGAGGGTGCGTTGGCTGTCCTCCACTTGCGAGACCCGCTCGCTGAGCTCGGCCATCCGTTGACTGCAGCCGGGATGCAACTCTTCCAAGACAGGTAGTACCTCGTTGCGAATGCGGTTACGGCTGAAGGCCGGATTGGTATTTGACGGATCCAGCCAAATGGGCAATTGCAAGTCCTCACAGATTTGGGCGGTGTCGTTTCGGCTGAAGCTCAGCAGGGGACGCACCAGCCGTGGGCCGCTGGGGTCGTTGATCTGAAGGGGCCTGATGGCCCGCAAGCTGCCAAGGCCGGCGAGATCGGTGCCTCGTGCCAACTGCAGCAGCAAGGTTTCAGCCCGGTCGCTCGCCGTGTGAGCGGTCAGAACCGTGAGGCAGCACAGCTGTTGGCTCAGGGCGGCAAGTTCTTGGTAACGCCAAGAGCGGGCGCTGGCCTCTGTTTGCGTGTTGTTCTTTTTGTTGCGGCTGATCTGAAGATCCAGCTCCTGGCCGTGGCACCACGCCTTGAGTTCGGAGGCCATGGTTGCTGATTGATCGTGCCAACCATGGTCGCCGTGCCATAGCTGCAGGTGCCAATGGTGCAGATGCCGAAGCCCCAGGAGCAGGCCGAGTAAGGCCATCGAGTCCTGACCACCGGAGAGGGCAATCAGCAAAGTTGTCCCATCTGGCAGCAGCGTTGGCTGCCTCAGCAGTTGGCGGTGAAGCGTGTCGTGCCAAGCCAACCAGGATGAGCAGGCAGCCATGGTGTGGCCAGCGCGTGAAACAACTGAGAATTGATCTTGCCCGTTCTCAGGCGGGATCACACGCGCGGTGTGAGAATGAAGCAACCTGATTTCGCTGGGATGTCCCGCCTTTCTCTGCTGCCCGCTGAGCTCCGCCGCAGCCTGGAGCAGCGTTGCGCACTCAAGGTGATTGCCGGTTTGATGAACTTCGATCCCGCCAAAGTGGCGATGGTGGCGGCTGCCGCTGGTCGTGGTGGTGCCGATTTGATTGATGTGGCCTGTGATGCGGAGCTGGTCAAGTTGGCGATCGAGGCCTCTGCTGGCGTGTCTGTGTGTGTGTCTGCGGTGGATCCCGAGCTGTTTCCTGCCGCTGTGGCTGCTGGTGCGGCCATGGTGGAGATTGGCAATTACGACGCCTTCTATCCCCAAGGCCGCATCTTTGATGCCGCTGAAGTGCTGGCGATCACCCGCCGAACCCGCGAGCTGCTTCCCGACGTGGTGATGAGCGTGACCGTGCCCCATGTGCTGCCGCTGGATCAGCAAGAGCAGTTGGCTGTGGATTTGGTGGCAGCTGGTGCTGATCTGATCCAAACAGAGGGCGGCACCAGCGCCAAGCCGTTCAGCGCTGGCAGTCTTGGTTTGATTGAGAAAGCAGCTCCCACCTTGGCCGCCTCCCACAGCATTAGTGCTGCCTTGCATCAGGCCGAGTGCGCTGTGCCCGTGCTCTGCGCCTCTGGATTGTCTGCCGTCACCGTGCCGATGGCCATTGCTTCCGGTGCTTCTGGCGTGGGAGTGGGCTCGGCCGTGAATCGCCTCAACGATGAGCTGGCGATGACCGCGGTGGTGCGCGGGCTCCGCGAGGCTTTGGCTCGTCCAGTGATCAGCCGCGTCTGATTGCGGTTGCATCCGTTTCATCCATCCAGCGATCTGGTTCTTGGCAGCGATGTCTTGGCAGCGGTGCCCCTGCTGCCTGGACCAGGAGTTTTTTTGGGCAGGTTCTCCAAAGATTCCTAGCTTGCGATCAGAGCTGCTTGGACTGTGATGGGAACGCTTGGCTGGTTGCTGCAATGGCCGATTCGGGCCCTCGTATTGCTTGTCGTGGCAGCGCTTCCGCTCGGAGTGGAACTGGCCAGCTTCGGGACGGCCCTATGGGCAGCGGTGTTGATTGGCTTGTTGGGCACGCTGCTGATCCTGCCGCTCAAAGTGGTGATGGGCCCGGTTTGGGCCATTACCTCGCTCGGTGGGTTGATTTCGCCGGTGTCGTTCCTGTTCAACTGGATCATTACGGTCGTCCTGTTTGGTTTGGCCGCTTGGCTGATACAGGGCTTTCGCCTTAAAAACGGGCTGATCAGTGCGATCCTTGGCGCGGTTGTCTACAGCGTGATCAGTGCTGTGGTGTTGCGTGCCCTTGGCATCGCTGATGTGGACTTCACCAGGGCCGCCTTGATCGGATCGTCGGCCTGATCCATCGGCTGGTTTGTGGTCCTCTGGTTGGTTTCAGCTGCGGCCGATACTCCGTTCGCTGATCAATCGCCGTAGCCTGATCAGCCTTCCTTCAGGCTTCACGCCACCGGACCATGCCCGCCTACGAGCTATCGGCGCCCTACACCCCCAAGGGAGATCAACCCACGGCGATCGCCAAATTGGTGGAGGGTGTCAATGGTGGCGAGCGCTATCAAACGCTTTTGGGTGCGACAGGTACGGGCAAGACGTTCACGATGGCCAACGTGATCGCCCAAACCGGACGTCCGGCCTTGGTGTTGGCCCACAACAAAACGTTGGCGGCCCAGCTTTGCAATGAGCTCCGGGAGTTCTTTCCGCACAATGCTGTGGAATATTTTATCTCCTATTATGACTACTACCAACCGGAAGCCTATGTTCCGGTGAGTGATACTTATATCGCTAAAACAGCATCGATTAACGAAGAAATCGACATGCTGCGTCACTCTGCGACGCGGTCTCTATTTGAACGTCGCGACGTGATTGTGGTGGCTTCGATTAGTTGTATTTACGGGCTAGGAATTCCAAGCGAATATCTCAAGGCGGCGGTGCCGTTCAAGGTGGGAGAAAACCTAGATCTGAGGGGATCGCTGCGCGATTTAGTGAACAACCAGTACAGCCGCAACGACACGGAAGCTGGCCGTGGACGTTTTCGCGTGAAAGGAGATGTGCTTGAAATCGGACCGGCCTATGACGACCGCTTGGTGCGGATTGAATTGTTTGGTGATGAGGTAGAGGCGATTCGCTATGTGGACCCCACCACCGGTGAAATTCTTCAAAGCTTGGAGGCCATTAGCATTTATCCGGCTAAACACTTTGTGACACCAAAAGAGCGTCTGAATGATGCTGTGAAGGCGATTCGTGGTGAGCTCAAAGAGCGGCTGGAGTTTCTCAATGGAGAAGGCAAGTTGCTCGAGGCTCAACGCCTAGAACAACGCGCCACCTACGACCTGGAGATGTTGCAACAAATCGGGTACTGCAATGGAGTGGAGAACTATGCCCGTCATTTGGCTGGTCGTGAGCCTGGATCCGCACCCGAATGCCTGATTGATTACTTCCCAGACGATTGGTTGTTGATCGTGGATGAAAGCCACGTGACTTGCTCCCAACTTCTTGCCATGTACAACGGCGACCAGGCCCGCAAAAAGGTGCTGATTGACCACGGCTTCCGTTTGCCGAGTGCGGCGGACAATCGGCCCCTGAAATCGGAGGAGTTTTGGGGCAAAGCCAAGCAGACCGTATTCGTGAGTGCCACCCCGGGAAACTGGGAGATGGAGGTCAGTGATGGCCAAGTTGCTGAACAGGTGATCCGCCCTACGGGTGTGCTGGACCCGATCGTGGAGGTGCGGCCTACGACTGGACAAGTGGATGACTTGCTCGGTGAGATTCGTGAGCGTGCGTCTAAGAAGCAGCGGGTGCTGGTGACCACGCTCACCAAGCGGATGGCGGAAGACCTGACGGATTACTTGGCTGAAAATAAAGTTCGCGTGCGCTATTTGCACTCCGAGATTCACTCGATTGAACGGATCGAGATCATTCAGGATCTACGCCTCGGTGAATACGACGTGCTCGTTGGCGTGAACTTGCTCCGGGAAGGATTGGATCTCCCCGAAGTGTCACTGGTGGCGATTCTTGATGCGGATAAGGAAGGTTTCCTGCGGGCTCAGCGCTCCCTGATTCAGACGATCGGCCGTGCAGCACGGCATGTGGAAGGCAAAGCCTTGCTTTACGCCGAGAACATGACCGACTCCATGGCCAAGGCGATTGAAGAAACCGAGCGCCGCCGCACCATTCAGCACACTTACAACGAAAAGCACGGGATTACCCCCACCGCTGCAGGCAAGAAAGCCAGCAATTCCATTCTCAGTTTTCTGGAGTTGTCACGCAAGCTCAAAGCTGATGGCCCTGATGCGGACTTAGTCAAGGTGGCTGGAAAGGCGGTTCAAGCCTTAGAGGAAGACAGCGATGGCTTGGCTCTCGATGCTCTGCCTGAGCTGATCGATCAACTCGAGCTGAAGATGAAGGAGTCAGCCAAGAAGCTCGACTTCGAGGAAGCGGCTAACCTGCGGGATCGGATCAAGAAGTTGCGCCAGAAGTTGGTGGGGAGCAGCAGATGATCAGGCTTCAAGCGGAGACTCTGTGCCCTGCGCTTGATGGCATTCAGTTCCGCCGAGTTGGAAGCCGGCATGCACGGCTTCGAGGGCTTTGATGCCATCGGCTTCGGCAACCACGCAACTGGTACGGATTTCGCTGGTGGCGATCAATTCAATGTTCACGCCCGCTTCGGCAAGGAAGCGGAACATGCGTCCTGCCGTTCCTGCGGTGGCAGGCATCCCAGCACCAATCGCGCTGACGCGGGCTATAGCAGGACCATCTTCGAGAACGGCACCGGGCCATTGGGCCAGGAGCGGTGCGAGCGCTTGATCAGAGGCTGCCCGGTCTTCCCGTTTCACGATGAAGCTGATGTCACGGCTGCCATCGCTGTGCTGCCGTTCGGATTGGACGATCGCATCAAGGCTGATGCCGGCATCCGCGAGCGCTGAACAGAGGGATCCTGCCATTCCTGGTCGGTCCGGCACGTGGCGCACGCTCAGTTGCGCCTGATCGCGATCCAGGGCGACGCCCCTCACCTCGGGTTCTCCTTCCCCGCTGACAGGAGGGTTGATGTGTTGCTGCTCGGTGCTGAGTTCAAAGGCCTGTTGCGCAGCTTGCAAGGCTTTGCTTCCCATCGAGGCATCCACTACGCAGCTCACCTTTACCTCGCTGGTGGCGATCAAACGCAGGTTGATGCCCTCCCTCGAGAGCGTGTCGAATAAGCCAGCGGCAATGCCAGGGCGGCCCATGATTCCAGCGCCCCTGATGCTCAGCTTGCTCATGCCTCCGTTAGAGCTGAGGTTGCCGCCTAGGCTGTCCACCAGCGTGGTGCAGATGCTGCGGGCCTGGTCGAGATCGGCGTCCGCCACGGTGAAGGTGATGTCGTTGCTGCTGCCCTCATGGGTGGCCTGAATGATCAGATCCACGTTCACTCCGCCTGCAGACAGGCTTTCGAACAGGCGGGCAGCCACCCCTGGCTGATCAGGAACGTGGGAAAGGGCCAGCACGGCTTGATCTTCGAGGAGCTCCACGCCGTCCACAGGACGACCCAGTTCCAACCCTTCGCGGCCGATTGGTCGGGCATTGCGACTGGTGAGCGTGGTGCCTGGTGCATCACTCCAGCTGGAGCGCACCACCATCTTCACGCCGTAGTTGCGGGCGATCTCCACGGCACGGGGGTGGAGCACCGCCGCCCCCAGGCTGGCGAGTTCGAGCATTTCATCGCAGCTCACTTGCGGCATCAGTTGGGCATTGGCCACCTTGCGCGGATCGGTGGTCAGCACCCCTGGTACATCGGTGAAGATCTCGCAGGCATCGGCACCCAGGGCTGCCGCTAAGGCAACAGCTGAGGTGTCGGATCCTCCTCTCCCGAGGGTGGTGATTTCGGCGGTGCCGCCCCGGCTGAGGCTGGTGCCTTGGAAGCCAGCAACGACCACCACTTGCCCTTCGGCAAGCCGGTCGCGCAGCCGGTCGGTGCGCACATCGAGGATGCGGGCCCGGCCATGGGCGGATTCGGTCACGATCCCCACTTGGGCTCCAGTCATCGAAACCGCTGGCACGCCCAATTCATGGAGGGCCATCGAGAGCAGGGCGATCGAGACCTGTTCGCCGGTGGAGAGCAACATGTCCATCTCCCGCTGCGGGGGGGCGGCACTGATCGCTTTGGCCTTGGCGGTGAGCTCGTCGGTGGTGTGGCCCATGGCCGACACCACAATCACCAGATCATTGCCCTCTTCTTTGCAGTCGGCGATGCGCCGGGCGACGGCCTGCAGGCGTTCCACGCTGCCGACGGACGTGCCGCCGAACTTCTGCACCAGCAGGGCCATCAACGCCGTCCAATTGGACTTTGATTATTTCAGCTCATCTGAGTTGGGCTCAGCCGAGGAGGCCATCGCGAAAAGCATCACCAGGTTGTGCGCCGCGTTTGAGGGCTGCTTCCACGTTCAGCAAGCGACCCAGCAAGCTCAGGCAGCGCTGCGAGCTGCGGCCTTGCAATTGCTTGCGCATCACGTAGATCCGCTTTGGATTGCCGATGCCGGCGGCTTTGGCAATCACGGCTACATCACGCTCTCCCTGTTGTTCCAGCAGCAACACCCAAAGCCAGCCACGAATTTGTCCGGTGAGGGTGGCAACGATGCGCAGGGCGGGTTCACCCGCATCGATCAGGGCGTCCAGGAGCCCGATGGCACCGCCGGCATCGCCTTCCAGTAAGGCATCGCCTACGGCTAAGGCATTGGTGGCTTGGCCTTCAATCAGGCTCTGCACGGCTTCAGCGCTGATGCGCTCATGCCCATGGCTTTCGGCGTGGAGCGCCAGTTTTTGAATCTCCATGCTGAGGCGTGCGCTGTCATTGCCGATGGCATCAACGAGGGCGGACACGGCCGCCGCTTCCATGCTCACGTTGAGATCCGCGGCTGTGCGCTCCACCAGTTGGCGTTGGCCGGCCCCATCCCAGATCGCTGGGAGTTGAAATGTTTGTTCGCTGGCGAGCCCCTGCTTGATCCGTTTCTGCAGAGCCTTCGTGGTGCGTAACCGTCCGTCTGGCTTGGCTGGGTTGGTGAGCACCAGCTGGGTGCTGTCTGGGATCAGCTCGAGGGCCGCTTCAAAGCGATCGGCCAGTTCGCTTGGACAGGCATTGCAGAAGGGTGAGCGTTGCAGCAACACCACGCGCATGCCTGCGCCAAAGGGGGGAGTTCGGGCTTCTTCAAGGGCCTGTTGCGCTTGGCCGGCTTCGCTGCCATCGAGGCGGCTGAGGTTGATGCTGCTCCAGGTGGGGTCAATCGCCTCCTCGATCAGGGCTGTAACGGCACGGTCGCGGGCCGCACTGTCGTCACCCCAGAGCAGATGGATTGGCATGGAGAGGCGGGGAGCTCGAGGGCGGCGTTGGGTCGATGATGCCGGAGTTGCGTCTGGATTTCTCTGAACCGCGATCATCCAATCTTTACTGAAAGCATTCGCCGTATTCGGGCCCTGCTGGGAGAGACCGGACTGGACCCCCTGCCGCAAGACGTGCTGGAACGGCTGGTGCACAGCAGTGGGGATCCCTCCCTGGCGGCCCTCCTGCAGTTCAGCCCCGGTGCCTGCGAGGCAGGACGGCAGGCTCTGCAGCGAGGTGCCGTGATCCTCACGGACACGGCGATGGCGGCTGCGGCGGTGAGGCCGATGGCGGCACGGACCGCGGGCAATCAGGTGCGCTGCCTGCTCGATTGGGCCCCGTCTCAGTCACCGCAGGGATCCACCCGCTCGGCGGCGGCGATGGCCCGCGCTTGGCCGGAGCTGATTCAGGCCGCTGAGGTGGCAGGTCAGCCCTTGCCGCTGGTGCTCATTGGCAGTGCTCCAACGGCCTTGGAGCAACTCCTGGATCAACTGGACGCGGGAGCAGCCGCTCCCAGCCTGGTGATTGGAATGCCGGTGGGGTTTGTGGGTGTTCCGGAGAGCAAGCGCCGCTTGGCGCAGACCTCCCTGGAGCAGATCCGCTTGGACGGCACCCGGGGCGGGGCAGGCCTGGTGGCCGCAGCCGTGAATGCGTTGCTGCGTCAGGTGGCGAGTTGATCCAACACCTGGCGTGCACGCTGCACCACGGAGGCTGGTACTCCGGCTAAGCGGGCAGCTTCGATGCCGTAGCTGCGGCTGGCGCCACCAGCCGCGACGCGATGCAGGAACACCAGATCGCTGCCGGTTTCTTCCACCAGCACCTGGCAGTTGGCCACGTTGGTGCGTTCCCCGGCCAGGGCATTCAGCTCGTGATAGTGGGTGGCAAACACCGTGCGGGCCTGGAGATCGCCGGCCAGATGTTCGCTGACGGCCCAGGCGATCGAGAGTCCATCAAAGGTGGCGGTCCCCCGACCGATTTCGTCGAGAAGGACGAGCGAGCGCTCGCTGGCGTGATGCAGGATGTTGGCGGTTTCCGCCATCTCCACCATGAAGGTGGACTGGCCAGCGGCGAGGTCATCCACAGCGCCAACGCGCGTGAAGATGCGATCGGCGATTCCGATCCGTGCCGCCTGGGCCGGGACCCAACTGCCGATCTGGGCCAACAGCTGGATCAGGCCGATCTGGCGCAAGTAGCAGCTCTTGCCGCTGGCATTGGGTCCGGTGAGGACCACTAAATCAATGCCTGTTCCTAAGTCGCTGTCGTTCGGGGTGAAGGCGTCTTCCACCAGCAATTGTTCGACCACCGGATGACGGCCCTGTTCGATCACCAGGCTGCGATCCGCTGTGATCTCAGGAGCACACCAGCCTCCCGTGGCAGCGACCTCCGCCAGGCTGGTGAGCGCATCCAGGCCTGCGATCGCCCGTGCGGACCGGCGGATTGCTTCTGCGTGATCGCCGATTTGCCCTCGCAATTCACAGAACAGTTCGTATTCGCGTTGGGCGGCACGGGCACGCATCTGAAAGATCTGCCCCTCCCTTGCTTTGAGGTCGGGGGTGATGAAGCGTTCCTCATTCGCCAGGGTTTGGCGGCGGATCCAGTGGTCTGGCACGGCGCCTGAGCGGGCCCGACTCACCGATAGGAAGTAGCCAAAGGTGCGGTGATATTGCAGTTTGAGGTTGCTGTTGTTGCTGCGCTGACGTTCGAGTTGCTCCTGTTCCGCGAGCCAGCTCTCCTGGTCATCGAGCTGATTGCGCAAGCCATCTAAGAGGGGATCGACCCCGTCGTGGATCAGTCCTCCCTCGCTGAGACTCAGGGGGGGCTCTCGATCAGTTGATGGCGGATGCTCGCTCCGAGCGCCGCAAGGGCTGGATCCGGTTCCAGCACGTCTGAGAGCCAAGCGGGGCCGCCGTCGAGCTGACTGGTGATCAGGTTCGCGAGCTGGGGGAGGCGCTCTAAGCCGTCGGCGATCGCCACGAGGTCTCGGGCACCGGCATGGCCTGCACCGGCGCGTCCGGCCAGTCGTTCCAGGTCACCCATGGGCCGCAACAAGCGTCGCAAGGCTTGCCTTAACGGCCGCATGCCCACCAATTGGCTCACGCTTGCCTGACGGGTCTGAATGCTGGAGGGGTCCATCAGTGGGGCCTCAATCCAGCGGCGCAGGCAACGCGCGCCCATGGCGGTGAGGGTGCGATCGATCGCCCAGAGCAGCGAGCCCTGGAATTGGTTGTCTCGCTGGGTGGCGGTGAGTTCGAGGTTGCGACGGGTTTGGGCATCCAGCACCAGCGCGTCTCCCGGGAAGCAGGTGATCGGTCGCTCTAAGGGTGGAGGTGTGATGCCGTCCTCATCTAAGGGGCAGGTCTCGCCCAAATAGGCGAGCAGTCCGCCGGCGGCGCGCATGGCGAGGGGAACGTTTTGCAGCCCTAAACCGTCGAGGGTTTGCAACCGGAACCGTTCCAAGAGCAGCGCTTCTGCTTCCGGTTGGCTGAAGGGTGTGTTGCCGAGTGTGCAGCGTTGCACGCGTTCTGGACACCAGCTGGGTGCAGAACTGTCTTGGCTGTGGTGGATCAGTTCCGCTGGGTCGAGCCGCGCCAGTTCTTGATGCAGCGCAGCGCTGTTGTCCTGTTCGCGGACTAAGAACTCGCCCGTGCTCACATCGGCGCAGGCCAGCCCCCAGCGAAAGGGCTGCCGGCCTTGCGCAGGCTCAACCACCACTGCCGCCAGCCAGTTGTTGCGGCGAGCGCTGAGCAGGCCTTCCTCCAGAACGGTGCCTGGGGTCAGCACCCTGGTGATGTCACGGCGCAGCAAGGTTCCTTTGGCAGACCCACTGGCAGGGCCCGCTTCCAGTTGGTCGCACAGCGCCACGCTGAGGCCGCGGCGAATCAGTTCTGAGCAGTACCTCTCGGCGGCGTGATGGGGAATGCCAGCCATGGGCACGCGACCGATTTGTTTCCCTGCCTCCTTTCCTGTGAGGGTGAGCTCGAGCAGGCGCGAGAGCTGGATGGCATCTTCAAAAAAGCACTCAAAGAAATCGCCGAGCCGATAGAGCAACACCCGCTCGGGATGGGCGGCTTTGAGTTCCACGTAGTGGCGGAGCATCGGGGTGAGTTGCTCCGGGGTGACCTGGCTGTGGTGCGACCAGGGCGGCAGATCGTCGTCGGAGTGTGCGGCCTCGCTTTGGCTGTTCGCTGAGGGCTCGGAATGCTGTTGTTGATCTTGGCGCTGCAGTTGACTTTGAAGTTGGCGTTGACGGGGGCGCTCCTTGGCGTCTTGCGTGAGCTCGAGATCATCGAGCTGATCGGACGCATGTTGCTTGTCCTGCCCCTTGATGGGCGCCGATCTGGCCGGTTCCGCATCCCCAAAAAGGTTGCCCTGCAGGGCCAAGTCCGGTTGGGGCACGGGTGGCGTAGCGATCAGCGGATCGTAAGACTCACAGCCCCAAAAGATGTGGCCTGTAGATCACCACAAGCTGTGAAGGTTGATTCCAAGGTGGGCCAGGGTTCCTGGTGCATGTGAGAATCTTTGGCACCGACCCGGCGTCGACCAAACTCCATGCAGATCCTCAACACCCTCACCGTGCTGGCCCTGGTGGTGATGTCGTTTGCCCTCATCGTGGCCGTTCCTGTGCTGTATGCCTCGAATGAGGACAGCGGACGTTCCAATCGCTTGATATTGCTGGGTGGGATCGCCTGGGTGGCCCTGGTGCTGCTCAACTGGGGCGTGAGCTATTTCGTGGTCTGAAGACCACTTCGGAGCGGGTCACGTCTTGATGGGAGCATGGACACACTTGCTCCTTCCTTTTCATGGCCACGTTTGAAGGACGTTTCACTGATTTAGGCCAGGTTCGTATCGCCGTTGTGGTGGCCCGTTTCAACGATTTGGTGACGGCAAAGCTTCTCAGTGGTTGCTTGGATTGCCTTTCCCGTCATGGCGTTGATACGACGGCTGAGAGCAGTCAGTTGGACGTGGCCTGGGTGCCTGGATCGTTTGAACTGCCTCTGGTGGCCCAAAATCTGGCCCGTAGTGCCCGCTACCAGGTGGTGATCACGCTCGGCGCCGTGATTCGCGGTGACACCCCCCACTTTGATGTGGTGGTCGCGGAGGCCAGCAAGGGGATTGCGGCTGTGGCGCGTGACACCGGCGTACCTGTGATCTTTGGGGTTCTCACCACCGACACGATGCAGCAGGCCCTGGAGCGTGCGGGGATCAAGAGCAATCTTGGCTGGAGCTATGGATTGGAGGCTTTGGAGATGGCTTCATTGATGCAGGCATTGCCAGGGCATTGACCAACGGCCCCTTTGTGTTGCATGCTGCCCAGGTCGTAATGAACCCAGCGTTCAGACGGCTTTGCGGATGTAGCTCAGTGGTAGAGCATCTCCTTGCCAAGGAGAGGGTCGAGAGTTCGAATCTCTTCATCCGCTTGATTGCTTCTTGAATCCCTTCGCTGCATGAGCAGGGGATGGCTGATGAATCTGTGCTTAGAAGGTGCCTAAAGGGCGCGGCTACCTTGACGGGAGCTGTCTGACTTGGCCTTCCGTGAATTCAGCCCTACCACTGCAGCCTTCGTTCTCTCACCTCGGGTTGTATGTGAAAAGCCTGCCTGTGATGGAGCGCTTTTATTGCGATGTTCTTGGGTTTTACGTCACGGATCGCCTGGGGAATGGTGATCAGGAAATGCTGTTCCTTTCCCGTTCCTTGCTGGAGCACCATCAAGTTGTGCTCGCTCCGGGTCGTGCTGAAACCAGTGCCTCAACGATCAACCAGATCTCGTTCGAAATTGAGACTCTGCCCAAGCTCATCGACGCCTTTCAAGCGCTCACGGACTACGGCGTCGCCGGCATGCAGGCCATGAACCATGGCGGGAGTTGGTCGTTGTATGTCCCTGACCCTGAAGGCAACACGATTGAGCTGTTTGTGCGAACTGATTGGTATGTTCCTCCCCATGCCACAACAGATCTCGATCTCGGTCAGTCGGAAGCGCTGATCCGTGAGCAGACGGAGCGCCTAGCGAAGCAAACACCAGGTTCCCAGACCTGGCAGGAGTGGCGTCAAGACTTTCAAAAGCGTATGAACCTTGAGGTTTGAAGTGTTCTCCATTCTTAGGAGAGTTGCTTGGCTTAATGATTGAGAGGCTTCTTGATCGAAGCATGCAGTCGAGTGACGAATTGGCGCGACGTTTAATCTCTTTTCGAAGATTGGGCGGTTGCTAATAAAATTGTTTGTCTTGATTTCGCTCTTGCTATTTGTTTTTTAGGCAAAGAGTTGATTGGTCGGGCTTATTGCTTTCGAATCAGCAATTGCTGAGGGCTGGCAGGTTCAAACCCCAGTTGTTGGTAAAACCCGGAACTGTTGGTGGTCATCAAATACACCCGTTCGACGTTTTGAATCGCTTTAGCGCTGAGCAGGGCCTCCACCACCCTCCTGCCGAGACCGCGGCCTTGAAGGTCTCCGGCAACGACCACATCCCAAAGCACGGCCCGATGGATTCCATCGCTGGTGGCCCGACCGAACCCCACCATTCGCTTGCCGCGCCAGAGGCTCACCGCAACGGTGCTGCCCGCGAGCATCCGTTTGAGATCAGCTGTGCTGCGCTGTTCGGCCCAGAACGCATGCTTGTGCAGCAGGCGCCGCAGTTTGAGCAGGCCGCGGCTTGGCTTGAGACCAGGGCCGAGTCCAAACCAGCGCAGGCCTGGGGCACCGGGAGCATGTTCCACCAACTGGATCCGGGCCATAGCACTGCAGATTGCCCCCCATCATCCGCCTTGGGGTTCGCTGCAGCCCCGTGTTGGAATAACAGCAGTGGTCACGATCAGATCCATGCCGCGCAAGGGAATCATTCTTGCGGGAGGCAGCGGCACAAGACTGGCCCCCCTGACCTCGGCGGTCAGCAAACAGTTGCTCCCGGTGTATGACAAGCCGATGATTCACTATCCGCTGAGCACCTTGATGCTGAGCGGAATCCGTGAGGTGCTGATCATCACCACCCCCCATGATCAAGCTGCGTTTGAGCGGTTGTTGGGGGATGGTTCCGCCTGGGGAATGACGATTCGCTATGCCATTCAGGCCAGTCCGGATGGCCTGGCCCAGGCGTTTTTGATCGGGGCTGAATTTTTGGCAGGCGCCCCTGCGGCCCTGGTGCTGGGGGACAACCTCTTCCATGGCCATGAATTGATCCCCCAGCTGCAGTCCGCCGCCGTCCAGGCCAGCGGAGGCACCGTGTTTGCTTACCCCGTTAGTGATCCAGAGCGCTATGGCGTGGTGGAGTTTGATGCCAACGGTTGTGCCTTGCGCATTGAAGAAAAGCCGAAACAACCGCGCAGTCGTTATGCCGTGACCGGGCTCTATTTCTATGACGCTTCCGTGGTGGATCGGGCCCGGTTGGTTCAACCTTCAGCGCGCGGGGAGCTGGAGATCACCAGCCTGAATCAGATGTACCTCGAGGATGGACTTCTCAATGTGGAGTTGATGGGTCGCGGGATGGCTTGGCTTGATACAGGAACGTTTGATTCCTTGCAGGAAGCAGGCTCTTACATCCGTACCCTCGAGCAGCGCCAGGGCTTGAAAGTGGGATGTCCGGAGGAGGTGGCCTGGCGGCAGGGCTGGATTGATGCGGCCCAGCTCGAACGCTTGGCACAACCGCTCATGAAGAGTGGCTATGGCGCCTATTTGCTGCAAATGCTGCAGGAGGCCACAGGAGAACACGTTGTGTTGCAGCGCAATTTGGAGCAAAGGATGGGTCAGGAGCAGCATGCGGGTTGATCGGTTAACGGGGCTCAACGGCAAGGAGCTCGATGGGCCGTTGCTGATCACGCCCCAGGTGTTTGGTGATGATCGGGGCTTCTTCTTTGAGAGCTGGAACGAGCAGCGCTTTCGCGATGCGCTAGTGGATGCAGGCACGCCTTTTGAGGAAGCGGATGCCATCCGTTTCCGTCAGGACAATCACTCCAGCTCTTGCAAAGGGGTTTTGCGTGGTTTGCATTACCAGCTTCCGCCCGAGCCCCAGGGCAAGCTCGTGCGTTGCAGTCTTGGGGCCATTTTTGATGTAGCGGTTGATCTGCGCGCTCACTCTCCGACCTATGGCCAGTGGGTCTCTGCTGAGCTGAGTGCTGCCAATCAGCAGCAACTGTGGGTGCCAGTGGGGTTTGCCCATGGGTTTCTCACCCTCAGCGACAGGGCTGAGGTGCAATACAAGGCCAGTGGGTTTTGGAATCGTGCGTGCGAACGGAGCTTGTCTTGGGCTGATCTCAGCCTCAACGTGGCCTGGCCACTGGATCAGATCGGTGTAAAAACGCCCTTGCTGGCAGAGAAGGATGCGGCAGCGCCCGGTTTGGCAGAGCTTGCGTCGTCTGGTGAGGTGTTTGGGTGAGCTTGCGATGAGGAGGTCAGGATGAAAGTGTTGTTGACCGGCTCCACTGGCCAGCTGGGGCAGGTGCTGCGGCGTTCCCTCCCTCAGGTCATCAAGGACGCGCCGCTTGAGCTGATCGCCACCAGTCGCCAGGGGGGGGAGGGAATGATTGCTCTCGATCTTGGTGATGGGGAAGCCTGCCGGGCGGCCGTGATGGAGCACAGGCCCGACTGGGTGCTCAATGCTGGGGCTTATACCGCTGTGGATCGCGCCGAAACCGACTCTGAACTGGCCCATCGCGTGAATGGGGCAGCTCCGCGCGCCTTCGCTGAGGCTTTGTCGAGGACTGGTGGCCGCTTGCTGCAGGTCAGCACTGACTTTGTGTTTAGCGGTGATCAGGGCCATCCCTATCAACCGGAGCAGGCCCGTGCGCCCCTGGGGGTGTATGGAGCATCGAAGGCCTTAGGTGAGCAGGCTGTTGAAGAGCTGCTCGGTTTCGGTGCTGATGGGCATGGCGCGATCCTGCGCACCAGCTGGGTGTACGGCGCCGTTGGCAAAAACTTCCTGCTCACGATGCTGCGCCTCCATCGCGAGCAGGCCAGCCAGGGGGAGTCGTTGGCGGTGGTGGCGGATCAGGTGGGTTGCCCCACCTCCACCCTCGGTTTGGCGGCTGCCTGTGGGGCTTTGATCGAGCGTGATTTGAGTGGTGTGCTGCATTGGAGCGATGCGGGTGCCGCGAGCTGGTACGACTTCGCGGTGGCGATTGGTGAGCTGGCCCAGGCCGAGGGCTTGCTGGAGCAGCCTGCGCCGGTCCGTCCCCTCAGCACCAAGGACTACCCCACGCCTGCCCGTCGACCGGCCTACTCCCTGTTGGATTGCAGCAGCAGCCGCGTGCAACTTGGCCTCACTCCCCAACATTGGCGGGCGGCATTGCAAGAGGTGATCAGCAATGTTGGGGCCTGATCCACGCACTACGTTGGTTTGGGCCTTGCTGCTCGATTGGCTGGGGCAGCTTCTGATCCTCGCGCTGATTGTTTGGATTCCTCCGGCCTTGGATTGGTCGATTGGTGGCACGCAGCTGGCGGGTCAGTACCCCTGGATCCTTTTTTGCGTTCTGCTCTATCCCCTGTTGGGCTGGTTGTTCGGCAGCTACACCGTGCTGCATTGGCGTCGCTTGCCGATGCTGGTCTTGATTCAGCGTTTGTTGTTAACGGCCGCGGCCACCCTGGCGGCTGTGGCGATCGCGCGCTGGTTGATCAATCCCGGAGAAGAGGTGTGGTTGGTGTATCGCCGCGTGCAGGTGGTTTGGCTTGTCTCGCTCAGCGGCTGGTCTCTTCTGGTTCGCCTTGGTTTGCGTCAAGGGATGCTGTTGCCCGATACCCCGCGGTTGCTGTTGCTGGCGGGCGACGAGGAACGGGATCGGGTGCTTCAGGCCTGGCGGCGGGTGCCCCAGAGGGAACGGTTGCGCCCGATTCAGCCCCAACAGCTGGAGGCTGAACTCAGCCGCTTGGACGTGGCCATGGTCTTAACCCTCTCGCCCAAGATTCACCGTGATCCGGCCCTGCGCTCCGTGTTCCAACACCTGGAAACGGCTGATCCGCGCTGGATCCGGGTGGTGTCACCGGAGCGTTTATTTGAAGCCATGCAGGAACGCTTGCCGCCGGCCCTGCTTGCGGAGCAGGGCTTGAACTACGACGATCTTCCTTGGGCTGTCACGTTCAGCATTCAGGCCCAGCTCAAACGGGCGGCCGATTTTTTGGTGGCAGCGTTGCTGCTGCTGCTCACCTCGCCGCTGATCGCGTTGGCGGCGTTGCTGATCTGGTGGGACGACCGTGGACCGATTTTTTACGTTCAAGAGCGCAGTGGCTGGCTTGGCCGTCCCTTCACGGTGCTGAAGCTGCGCACCATGGCCGTGCAGTCGCCTGGGTCCCCTGCTACCTGGACGCAGCTTGGTGATCGCCGCATTACTCGGGTGGGGGGGTGGTTGCGCCGGGTGCGTTTGGATGAGTTGCCTCAGTTGCTCAATGTGCTCAACGGTGAGATGAGCTTGATCGGCCCAAGGCCTGAGCGCCCCGAGCTTGAGGAGGAGCTGGAACAACACATCCCCCACTACCGCAAACGGCATTGGATGCGGCCAGGGTTAAGTGGCTGGGCTCAGGTCTGCGCTCCCTATGCCAGCAGTATCGAAGATTCCGATCTCAAGCTCTCTTATGACCTTTATTACTTACGGCACTTCAGCACTTGGTTGGATTTGATGATTTTGTTCCGAACGATCAAAACGGTTCTCAAGGCGGGAGGGCGATGAGTATGCAACGGGTTTTGGTCACCGGTGGTGCTGGTTTTATTGGCGGGGCGGTGGTGCGCCGGTTGCTTTCCGAGAGCAAGGCTGTGGTGTTCAACCTCGACAAAGTGGGTTACGCCAGCGATTGCAGTGGCATCGAGGCCACCCTTCAGGGTTTGGGCTCGGATGCCAGGGATCGCTATCGCTTCATGCGCGTGGATCTGGCCGATGGGGAAGCCACAGCGGCTGCGTTTCGGGAGGCAGATCCTGGCCTGGTGATGCATTTGGCGGCTGAAAGCCATGTGGACCGATCGATTGACGGCCCGGCTGCGTTCCTTTCCAGTAACGTAATCGGTACGTTTTCGTTGCTAGAGGCGGCGCGAGCCCATTGGTCCGCTCTTCCTCAGGAGCGGCAGCAGGGCTTTCGCTTCCATCACATCAGCACCGATGAGGTGTTTGGCTCTCTGGGGGCTACGGGTCGGTTCTCAGAAACCACCCCCTACGACCCGCGCAGCCCTTACTCGGCGACCAAGGCTGCCAGCGACCATTTGGTGATGGCCTGGCATCACACCTACGGCTTGCCGGTGGTGCTGACCAATTGCAGCAACAACTTTGGGCCTTGGCAATTTCCTGAAAAGCTGATCCCGGTGGTGATCCTTAAGGCGCTGGGGGGAGAGCCGATCCCTCTCTATGGGGACGGCGCCAATGTGCGCGATTGGTTGTTTGTGGAGGACCATGTGGATGCCCTGTTGCTGGCGGCTACCGAGGGCGTGCCTGGCGAGAGCTATTGCGTGGGCGGCCATGGCGAGCGCACGAACAAACAAGTGGTGGAGGCCATTTGCGCGCTTCTCGATCAGTTGCGGCCTGCCGGGGCACCCCATGCTCGCTTGATCACCTCGGTGGCCGATCGGCCCGGCCATGACCGCCGCTACGCCATTGACCCCTCCCGTATCAGCGGTGAGTTGGGCTGGCAGCCGCGCCATGGGTTTGCTGAGGGCTTGGAGGCAACGGTGCGTTGGTATGTCGATCACCTTGATTGGTGCCATAGCGTTCGGGAGCGGGCTGGTT
The DNA here is from genome assembly GCF_000230675.1 of Synechococcus sp. WH 8016. Classification (NCBI taxonomy): domain Bacteria; kingdom Bacillati; phylum Cyanobacteriota; class Cyanophyceae; order Synechococcales; family Synechococcaceae; genus Synechococcus; species Synechococcus sp. WH 8016. The sequence goes on from NZ_AGIK01000007.1 coordinate 112,087, forward strand.
ACGGCGGAGAGAGGATTGGTCAGGGTTGAGGCTTGGTCGTCATTAGGCATTCCTCGTTTTCAAATAGCTAAGCGATTCGTGATAATGCTTTGGCTGTATATGTAGGCGTAAATATTCAAATGCTCGGCTCATTTAAAGCTAGTCAATGATGGGCTTTTGTTTGATCAGTGCAGGCCGCGGTCAATTTGAAAGTCCTCAAATCCGTTGAGGTTGATAAATCTAGAACTGGCTTTCGGGATGATTAGGCGTACGATTTTGGTCGCTTGGGTTTCTGTGGAATATGGCGTCTTCCCCTCTCGTTCTTGTGCTGGGGATGTATCGCAGCGGAACCTCATTGCTTGGAGGTGTGCTTCAGCACTTGGGCTTAGCCCTTCCCGGTGAGGTGATTGCTGCTGATCAACACAATCCTGCGGGCTATTTCGAGTGGGATCAGATCGTGGAGATTCAGGAGCGTCTCCTGATCGATCTGGAGCGCTGGTGGCCCTCAGCACAAGGTTGCTTGCCTCTTCCTTCCCTTTGGTTTGAGCATCCTCCTGTGGCTCTGGACAATCCTTTTCCTTTGCCGAGCTTCGTGAACTGGTTGAAGTAGAGAAAGGAATTCTGCTCTTGGAAGTTCACTTGTTTAAGACGCTGCTGTTTTTGAGTTCTGACCACCTCAACTGGGGCGCGATGTCGGTGAGTGGTCTGCTGTGGTGGTGAGCATGCCACGAAGCAGGTTGGATTGATGAGGCACCTAACAGTGGTCTCAAGCAAATGGAAGCGGTCTGGGAGTTGGTGGATGATGATGCCTTCAGCGACGGCGCCGTTGGAGTAGTAAGTGCATAGATCAGGCCATCAGCTGCTTTTTGCCACTCTGATGGCGCATTCCGCAAGATGTCAGCAAGGCCTATGTCGAGCACACTTCAGACGCCCCAACCCTGAATTGCGTTGCCTACTAGCCCTTGATTGACACCGCCGACCAACTCCTGCGCGAATGGCCTCCCGGCTACGGCGGAGTGGAGCGCGTTGTGCACGAATTGGCTTCCATCTGGGGTGGAACGGTCTACAGCTTTGATGTGCAGGCGCGTTCCAAACATGAGCATGACGCCCTGCCGGTGGGCTACGGGCGCAGGGTGTTGCCCTGCAGTTTTTCCATGGGGCGCATGGTCATTCCTTTGCCCTCTCGAGGGCTCTGGTCCATGGTCTGGTCCAGGCGTCCCCTGCATGGACACCTGCCGTCTCCAGGGGTTTTGCTGGCCCTCCTGCTTGCGCGAGTGGTGCATCCGCGCCGTTGGGTCAGTGCGCATTGGCACTCCTTTCTTGAACCGGGGCCTGGCTTGGAGGGGCGGATGTTTGTTGTGTACCAGTCGCTGGTGCTGCGGCTGCTCCCGTGGTTTTCCGCTGTGGTCACCACGTCTCCAGTGTTGGCGCAGGAGCTGGTGCGTTGTGGCTGCAGGCAGCAGCAGGTGCAGGTGTTGCCCTGCTGCCTCAGCGAGGAGCAGGAGTGCCAGGCCTTGGCGATTCCGGCCCGTCGCATGCAGCAGGGAGATCCCTTGCGCCTGATTTTTATTGGCCGTTTGGACAGCTACAAGCGCCTGGATTGGTTGTTGCGGTCCCTTGCGGCTTTAAAGGCCCCTTGGCAGTTGGCTGTGCTGGGTGATGGCCCCAGGCGGCAGGCTTTTGAAGCGCTGAGCCTCAGCTTGTTTGGGCCCCAAGCTCCGGTGCGGTTTTACGGTCGTGTGGATGAAGCCAGCAAATTGGCGCAACTGGCGCTGGCGGATCTGCTGGTGCTGCCCTCAGACCGTTGCAACGAGGCGTTTGGGATTGTGCAGCTAGAGGCGATGGCGGCGGGGATTCCTGCGTTGGCGTTTCAGCGGCATCGCTCCGGGATGGGCTGGGTGGCGCAGCTGCCAGCGCTGGTTTGGAAGCAAACCCCAGAAGCCCTTCCTGCAGTGCTGGAAAGGCTTGCTAGCGATCGGGCCCTGCTCAGCCAGCTGGGTACGCAATCCCGGGAGCGATACCAGCAGCTGTTTGCACGCCAGATTTGGATGCATCGGTTGCATGAGCTCTTGCCCCATTCCGCTGAGCGCAAGGTTTCTGGAAGGTAATCTGCTGCCGATGTCCCAGTCCGATTCGCCACTCACTCCTCTCACGGCACCTGAGCAGAGGCCCGTGGTGTTGCACATGGAACATGTGCGCCTAGAAATTCCTGTGTTCACCAATGAAACCAGGAGTCTTAAGTCGGTCTTGATCCGCTCGGTGACGGGCGGAAAGTTGAGTCGCAGGCGTGGTGGGGCTGTGGTCACGGCTCTGCAGGATGTGTCCTGCTCGATTCGAGAAGGAGAGCGCATTGCTCTGATCGGCCATAACGGGGCCGGTAAATCCACTTTTTTGCGGATGATTTCCGGGATTTATCAGCACACGTCAGGGCTGTTTGAGTCAAAGGTTCGCGTGTTCCCCATGATTCATAAAAGCTTCATTACCAGTCCTGAGCTCAGTGGTTTGCAGGCGGTGAAAGCCCACTACCTCATGGTGAATGGCAACCTGCGCGGTTTTTCTGCTTTTTGCGATGACGTGGTGGAATTTTCCGGTTTGGGCGATTTTGTGCGCTTACCGATTAAGACCTATAGCCAAGGCATGGAGGCGCGCTTGTTGTTTGCCTTGCTAACAGCCTGCAGCCACGATTGTTTGGCGATGGATGAGGGCTTTGGTGCTGGAGACAGCAGCTTTTATGAGCGCGCCCAGGCGCGACTGCATGAGTTTCTGGCCACGACTGGAACGTTGCTGCTGGCCTCCCATTCCGATGAATTGCTGAAGCGCTTTTGTACGCGCGGTTTGGTGTTTCAGGAAGGATCGATTGCTTTTGATGGCCCTCTCGATCAAGCGCTCAAGTTTTATCACCGCCCATGATGTCGTCCTCCGTGCCACCACTTTCATCCGGGGCTCGGCCCGCCAGTGTGAAACGCACCCTGCGTGATGCCTGGAAGTTACGGCGCGTTTGGTGGTTTACAGCCACAGCACGCACCCAAGCCCGATTCGTGCGCACCCTGCTGGGTAGCTTTTGGCTTGGTCTCTCGAATTTGTTTTCGATTGCCGTGTTGGCATCGGTGTACCGATATGTTTTTAAGGTGGAAGATTTCAGCCAGTATGTAGTGCTATTGGGGCTAGGTCTTGTGATCTGGAACAGCATTAGTGCGGCTGTGATTGATGCGCCAAATTTGTTTGAACATAACCAGTCGCATGTGCATAACACCAACATAAACCCGATCTTTTATCCGTTAGAAGAATGGGCCTTTCAGTTACAGACCTTTGTGCAGTCGTTTCTGATGGTGGTGATTGCTTTGAGCTATTTCCAGCACACGCTGCTTTTGCATTTAGTGGTGAGTGGTTGGTTGCCAATTTTTAACCTGTTTTTATTTTTATTTTGGTTTCCGTTGCTGATTTGCCTCGTAGGTGCACGGTTTCGTGATCTCTATCAATTGGTCCCAATCGCCATGCAATTGGTGTTTTTGCTGTCACCGATTCTGTACCGCAAGGAAAACTTGGGCCCTAGTGTTTGGATCGCAAATTTCAATCCCTTCTACCGAGTACTCAGTCCGATTCGCCATACGTTGATGACTGGAGAAGTGCAGTGGGGAGTAGGACTTGCTTTACTCCTCATTAATGCGATTGGAGTTTGGTACGCCGTACGGCGTTTGAATCATGAGCGCCCTAACCTTCCATTCCTAATTTAGATGATTTTGGCTTGAGTTTTAGTCCTTTGTTTCCATGATTGATTGGTGAAAATTTCTTGATCATTGTGATCATCCACTTAATGGTGTCTATTCTTTTCTTTTGACAATGTTAATACTTGCCACGAGTTTTTGCTGCTTTCTCTGTTTCCTAGTATGTGCCCAGGATGTAACGCAGGCTTGATTCATGAATGAAGGCGGCATGTTTTCGGTAGGTAACTTTGGTTGAAGCAGGCTAAAATTGTGGAGATATTTGCTGTTGGGTGAATGAACATTCTTTTTGTTCATGGAAATTATCCTGCTCAATTTGTGCATATTGCCCAGTCATTAGCAAACTCAGGTCATCAAGTCATTTATCTGACCCAAAAAAAGAATCCAGAGGTGTGGCCCATTAAAGGGGTGGAAGTACGTCGTTTCGATTGTCATCGCCAGCCGTCACCCCAGACCCATCAATATTTAACGAGTACTGAGCACTCGGTCTTAAGAGGCCAGGCTGTCACACGAGAAATTGCAAGACTGATTAAAGAAGGATTTACTCCAAACCTGATCTTTTTTCATGTTGGTAATGGTTTTGGATTGTTTTTACGTCAACTTGTACCTCATACCTTGGTGGTCGGTTATACGGAATGGTGGTTTCATGATCAGCAGAGTCGTTGGCTGTTTGATGACTACTCTTTTGATCGAAGGTTATTGGTGTCGATGCGCAATGGTGTTGTTCTTCAGGAATTGGAGATATGTGATAGGTGCGTGACACCAACCCAATGGCAGTGGGAACAATTTCCAGCTGCGTATCGTTCAAAAATAGATGTGGTCTTTGATGGTGTTGACACAAATCTGTTTCAACCACGCATGATTACATCTGATTTATTGTTGGCAGGAGATGCTCTGGAGGAGCCACTTTGTATTCCGCAAGATGCAATTGTTCTCAGCTATGCCACGCGGGGAATGGAGCCTCTGAGAGGGTTTCCAGAATTTATGCGTATGCTCCCTCTCTTGCTTGAGCGCTTTCCAGGCTTGCAGGTTGTGATCGCGGGTATTGATCGTGCTGCCTATAGCTTTAAGGCCCCTGATTGCGATGGTTCCTGGAAGAAATATATGCTTGCTGAATTAGAAGATTTTCCTGGCTTGGATCGTGTTCACTTTACCGGCTCTCTCGTTTATCGCGATTATCAGTTGCTGCTGTGCCGTAGTGACTTACATGTGTATTTCACGCGCCCTTATGTTACAAGTTGGGGTCTATTCCAGGCGGCTGCGAGTGGGGCTCATTTAATGGTGAATCGCGATCCAGCTACAACTTATGTTTTGAAGGAGCACCAAGCGCTTTGGGTTGATCTGGATGATCAGGATGCTCTCGCTCAGTCAGCGGCAGAATGGTTGGTTGGAGCTAAGGCGCGTCGGCAGACCCAACGTCAGAGTTTACTATTGCCGGAATGGGAGCTGAAGTCGTGTTTAAGCTCGTGGAGAGATTTGCTTAATGAATTGGTGGTTTCTGCTGCATCATCAAGGCAGAGCGCCCCCAGCAGCGAGATCAATTAAGGAGAGTTGGAGCGGCAAGCAGCGTTGAAGACTAAAGTGACGCTCGATTTCAGTACGTGCATTGCGTCCGAGCTCAGCAGCTAAGTCACGATTTTGGAGTAGTTCAGCTGTAGCATCTGCCAGCTGGTCTGGTGAGAAGAAATCCACAAGAAGACCATGTTGCTCATGTTCAATGACTTCCTCAATGGGTGGTGTTTTTGAACCCACAACAGCACAACCGCAGCTCATCGCCTCAAGTAAGCTCCAGCTCAGGATAAATGGGTAACTCAGATACACGTGAGCAGCGGATAGTTGCAGTAAATGTAGAAGAGCTTGATGGCTAAGTACACCTGTAAAATGAACGTTTTTTGGATTGTATTGCCCATTAATTTCAGCGAAAAGCATGTCTTCCCATTCTCCGTTAGGGCATTTTGCTCCGTAGCTCACTCCTTGAAGTGAGCCCACTATGATGATTTGAACATTGGGAACAAGTTTTTGCAATAATGGGATTGACCGTGTAAATGTATGACATCCTCGATAGGGTTCAAAACTTCGATTGACGAAGGTTACGATTGGATCTCCATTTCGTAATTGAGTTCCGTCACTTAATTGGAGTGGTAAAGCATTGAAATTGGGTTTTGCAAGATTTGTATCGATTCCATCATGAATCACGCTAATTTTTGGTTGCCAACATGTTGGAAATGTACTGCGCTGAAATTGAGTGGGGGTGACATTCCAGCTACTGGCCTCAAGTGCTAACAAAGTATTTGCATTTTTCGTTCTAATCTTTGCCCTCTCCTTCCAACTAGAGTCTGTCTTAAATTCGGGGTCAAAGTCACAATCACTGTGATCAATATTGTAAAAAAATTCTTGATAACAAAGCAAAGGTGTGTTTTGCCATACATCCCGCAGAAACAGAGCTTCCCCCCATCCAGGATGAGCACAAATCAGGTCTGGTTGAAACCCTTTTCCCTTTAATTGATGGGCTGCTTCTGCGCACGCTTGGGCTCGTATTAACTTACTTTCAAAATCCATCATCAGTGGATCAATCTCTTTGCTATTGCCACGATGCAGCTTGTATTGCACCACAGAAACTCTATCTGAAAGTTGACTTTTTGGTTTATTGATCGTTAAAGCTACGAGCTGATGATTCCCTTGTGCCACTAAAGCATTCACAATGTTGACGTATTGACTAGGAAAATTTTGATGTACAAAAAGAATTTTCATGGCTGAGTGTGCACACTTTGCAGAAAATAAGTGGTTACATAGGCGACATATTAGGCTTCATTGCTGCATGTTTTCCCAATAGTTATCGCATTATCTGTTTTCTTGATCTATTATTGGAAACAAGCATCAATAGGTTAAAAGGGTTGATTGAGCAGCGCTAATAAGCTCTTAGGCTGTTGAATTAAAATTCGCATTTTTAATCATAAGCTAATCTTTGATCCTTTGAGTAAAAAGCGACAGAATCCATGTTAAAAACATTAATCATTGGCGCTAGTTCTTCTTCAAAGCGCTTCCATTTGCTTGATGAAGTCTTGTACATCTTTTTTCGAACCTGGGTTATTGAAGCTGTTCGCACGGAGCGTTCTAATTCGTGAAATGAAAGTGTGGCTGGATCCCAAGCTAATCCACAATAGTTTAATAACTTTCTTGTCATTAACTCTTGATTCTCAACAAGATCTTCATACCAAAATTCAAACATGGGAATCTCAAGGGTCCTCCAATGTTGCATCATTCTATGGTAGTCATTGATTTGTTTGCCGATGTGTTCTAAGTCGCAGCTGTAACCTAAACCACCATACTTTGCTTCAAAATTCTGTTGGTAGTTAGATAAACCAGTATCACGTGGATCTCGCATGACATGAATGATTGGAGACTCTGGAAATAGCAAATGAATAAGTCCCACATTCATAAAATTATGCGGCATTTTGTCTGTTATAAAATTTAGATGATTTGGATTGTCTGGCAAGTTGTTAATATAGGCGTTAGCCATCGATATCAGCTGATCACGCGATATTTCACCTAGGCAAAACGGATAAAATTTCTCTAGATTCGGATAGTTTTGTTTGATTTGCGAGGTGATTCTGGTCAATGTATCCAGCTCTCCACATGGAAGCACATCAGCATGGGCTCCTATGATCGTCTCCGTTAATGTTGTACCGGATCTGGGCATGCCAACGATAAAGATTGGCTTTGGTTTGCTTTTTGGCAGTTTCTTATGTTGCAGGAATATTCCAGTCTTATAATTATTAATTGTATAATTTACTTTAATCGTGAAGCTTTTTGGTTTGTATTTAATACTTTCTGCCATAAGTTCATTTCCTCTTTTGAGGTAGCGAAAACTTTCCTTGCTGTTTTTTTGCTTGTCATAGCATTTTGATAATGCAAAATTAATGGAACTTTGAAGAGTTACTGGTAACAATGGATTTCCCAAAGCTAGATTTAGCCTTTCAATGATCTTTTCTGACGGATCATGGTTGCCAGCATTAATAAGTGATGCAAGTGCGAAAATATTAGCGCTAGAAAGCTTAAGTAAATAGTCTTGTGAGGCCTCAATGTCGCCTAGTAGTAAGTGTATCCGTGATTTTAGTGCTAAGGTAGTGGCATCATCATTATCAATCGCTGACAAGCACTCTAGGGCTTGTGTTTCTTTACCCTCGGCTAGATATATATTCACTTCTGCTATCACGTTTCTGTTGATCTGGCTGGACGTCTCTATAGTTTGTAGAAGTGTTCTTGCTTCTTCGCAGAAGCCAAGCTCAGTGAGAATACCTACCTTTAAAAGAATCAGTGAATCTCCAGGTTCTGTAATGAACGCGAGGATTTGGTTGGTTAACGCAAGCGCTTTTATATTTAACTTGCGACTCCTTAATAACTCTATTAAGTTTAGACGATAGTTGACTTGTGCTACGTGTGTTTTGCTTTGAGGAAGATCTGACTGCTTTATCTTGATGATTTCTGTGAAATCATCAAGTTTTGAACGCAGAAATGTAATCGCTGCTGAGTCCATGTTAAAACGCACATATGTATTGAACAACGATAGTTGATATTGAATATTATCTGGTTCATTTTCTGCTTTTGTTTGTAGCTCTGAAATGATCTCATCTCCTTTGTTTAATTGTGCTGAAACCTGAATTTTTGACTGGTTGGCTTGTGGGTGATCTGGTTGAAGGTTTAAACACTGTTCGTAAGCTACTAGTGCGTCCTCAAATTTCAGAAGTCTGACTAGTGCACCTCCTTGATTGTTGTAGTGATCGGCTCTTTCTGGTTCAAGACTTATGGCTTGTTGGTATGCTTCTAAGGCTTCTGAATAGTTGCCAATTAATAGATTCGCCGTGCCATAGCGACTGTAATAAGTACCATTCTTTTCATCTTCTGGCGTGTCTTTTAAAAATTCCAATGCTTTTGATGGGTCTCCGCCAAGAATTTCGAGTAGTGATAGCTCACAAGTGACTAGCTCTTGATATTTATAAGAAAAATTTCTTAGGTGTAAGAAATTAGAGTCCGCAATGCTTAGAGTTGGCAATATCTTTCGCTTAGCAATACAATAAATGAGCAAAATCTCAGGTGATACTTTTTTGTCTTGTTGACTTACTTCGCCGAACTCCTTATTGATTTTGTTGAGTATGTTTTCGTAGTCTTCATCATGTAGTAACCGGACTAATTGTTTGATCTGGGCTTTTGATGCAGACATAAAAAACCCGGCAAAGCCGGGTTGTAAACATTAGTTTAAAGTGATCAGATAACTACGATGTCTGAAGCATTGAAGTTGCCTAATGCGATCGTCTGAGAATTCGTGGTCGCGTTCTCAGTGAAGATAGCCTCTTTATCGCCGGCGAGGTAATCAATTTTACTAATGCTGTAGACATAAAGTCCAGCGTCAGGACCCTGATTATCCAGGAAAAGTACCTTACCACTAACAGTGCCTGACGCGTTGCCATTGACAGATACAAGCCTGAAGATGTCTTGTCTTGCAGTAATCCAATCATTTCCAGAGACGAGCGGTGACCCAGGCTGACCTAGATTTGCTGTTGTAGTAGACCCGATACGGGCAGTAACCGAGCTAACAACTCCTTCGGATGTCGAGGCTCCGATTAACCAATTGATGCCTGTCAGAGCAGAGGTTGGAGTTCCGGTGCCAGTTGTTATGAAATAATTACCAAGGATTAATGTGTCAATTTCAGCTTCAAAGTCGGTAAGCTCAACGGTACCACCATTCCAGAGTTGGAATGTGTCTGCGCCTTCGCCGCCCAAGATTGTTGCATCTTCAACCTGGGTTCCATCGAAGGCAATGACGTCGTTGCCTGCTCCACCATCGATGACGGTGTCAACATCAGCTGATGATGCGTTATTGAAGGTTGAATTGTAGAGAGGCGTCTCAATGTTGAGTTCTCCCAAGATGATAGCGTCATCACCCTTATCACCAGCAATGACGCTATCGGTGATGTTTATGAAGAACGCAGGGCTGATAGTGTCATTTCCTTGCCCACCCCTGATAGATGAAGATTCAATATCGCTTCTAAAGTCAATGACGTCATTGTCGGCATTGCCGTTAACAGCGACGCCATCTAAAAGCCCAAGGGAAAGTGTATCTTCCCCATCGTTGCCTTCAATTGATCCTCCAGTCAGAAAAGCATTAACTGTGGAAATGCTGTCATTGCCATCACCACCTATGACGGAAGAGTTAAAGAGATCGGCTTCTAATCCGAAAACGTCATCACCCTTATCACCAGCAATGACGCTATCGGTGATGGTAATGGAGTCATCAATAAAAGAGCTAATAGTGTCATTTCCTTGACCACCCCTGATAGATGAAGATTCAATATTCCCTCTAAGGTCAATGACGTCATTGTCGGCATTGCCGTTAACAGCTACGCTATCTAAAAGCCCAAGGGAAAGTGAATCTTCTCCATTGTTACCTTCAATTGATCCTCCAGTCACAAAAGCATTTTCTGTGGAAATGATGTCATTGCCATCACCACCTATGACGGAAGAGTTAAAGAGACCGGCTTCTAATCCGATTACGTCATCACCCTTATCACCAGAAATGACGCTATCGATGATGGCAATGGAGTCATCAATAAAAGAGCTAATAATGTCATCCCCTTGACCACCCTCGATAGATGAAGAGACAATATTCCCTCTAAGGTCAATGGCGTCATTGTCGGCATTGCCGTTAACAGCTACGCTATCTAAAAGCCCAAGGGAAAGTGAATCTTCTCCATCGTTGCCTTCAATTGATCCTCCAGTCAGAAAAGCATTAACTGTGGAAATGCTGTCATTGCCATCAC
>NZ_AGIK01000008.1 GCF_000230675.1 Synechococcus sp. WH 8016
ACTGTTTTCGATACGAGGTTCAGGCTTCCGCGATACAGATTCACTGATTAATGGTCTGCGATATGCATAAACGAGCGAGTTAGGCCGTCTTTCCTATCTGGGAGGGGCGGCCTCTCTTCATGGAGGCCTTCACTGAAAGGAAGCTCTATCGAGTTCCTTATCAGTAGCTCAACCGATCGTCGTTCAACTAGTACAAGAATTAGCCAAGCAATTTAGACCCAGTATTCGTTGCCCCCTCCTTGCACTTGGAGAGTGGGCGCTCATCTAGGGCTCACTACCCAAATGCATGCAGGCCTAGCTCCCAAACCCAAGGCTTGTCACAACGCGCCAACAAATCAGTTGCTAAGGCTAAGACATTCTCTTTGCGTTGATTCGCACGGATCAGTCGTTACGACGCGCTTTGATTAATGCACTCCCACGAGATAACAGTAGTCCAGGCCGCGCGGCTCTGGAGGGGAAGCCGGCATTTTGTTCGCCGCTCTGAAGTGTCTGAATCACTGTCAGAAGTTAATTGCTGAATTGAAAAGCGCTTGCTCTTTGGACTCTTGCTGGAGGATCGCTCTTCGTCTCATCAAGTATCAGTTACAAAAAATCTCCGTATGTCTCCTCCCGAGACTCACTGAAAGGGGAAACCTGCGCTCGCTTTTCAGCTAAATGGAAGGAATTTTTCTGGGAATGATTATGAATCAATTCTACCAGTGATCAATCTCCTTGTTATTTCATTGCCGGCCTGAGCTAGAATGCATCAACATTTGTGCGATATCATATGATTTGCACGATCTGGCATTTGAGTTTTTTGAATATGCACGCTAAGAAGATAAAATTTGTTGCCTTGACTTCCTATATTGTTTTTCTTGCTGTGGTTCTGCTTACGGCCACTTCGTATGGAGAAAAATCTGTAGTCACTGATGTCTCTACTTTGCAATTAGCTTTGTGCTCTATGGTTGGTTCGATTATTGCAATAGCTATATTTTTTCAGAAAAATTCTCTGAATTTCTCCGCAGTTTCTGTGTGGGTTGTCCTTGCCTTTGGATGTGCTTTTCTAGCGATGGATGATGCATTTATGTATCACGAACGATTGGATAAATTGATTCACTCACTATTTGGATGGGAGGAGACTCGGTTGAGTGATCGAATTGATGACATTCTTGTTGGAGCGTACGGGTTGTTGGGCATGACTTTTATTCTCTTGAATAGGAGCTATTTTGCCTTTTCTTCAAGATTTATAAATTACGCTAAATCCGCTTTTTTGCTTTCGGTTTTGATGGTCTTTTGCGACAGTAAAGGGTTTGGACTGGTTGACGGATTGATTCCGATTATGCATCATTTAGAGGAATGGACAAAGCTGCTTGGAGGCGGCTGTCTGTTTGTGGGCATGCTGTGCGCGCTAGAGGACATTCTCAAGGCGAGAAAACTTCTTTTTTATTGATTCCAGATTCTGTCGAGAAGCTCATAGTCTTAATGTGTCCAATAATGGAATAGATTAATAGTCTTTCTCAGTATTTGCTAATGTAAAGAGGAATTCTTGTTTCTTGGTCGTGCAGATTGACTGAAGCTTCTATGAAATATTATTCTAAATAGATGCTTGGCTGTGTTGGCTGAAATAGTCGCGTGCTATCAGTTGTTGAAGGAAGTCTGCTTGGGCTACGGTGATGACTGACAGCAGGATGTCGAAGGAAGTAATCAGAGCGTTGCTTGAAATTGCTAAGTTAATTGCCTTAAGTGATGGAAATATTTCAAAAGAAGAAGAGCAACTGATTCTCGGCCTGCCTGAGCAGATATTTGCCAATACGATTGAGAATGAACTTCTTTTCCCTATTGAAAGTTCATCGCTCAGTATCAAGGAGATTGCTGGGACGTTATCAAGTCATGAAAATCGTTGTCTTGCTGCACGAGTGGCCTATCTCGTTGCTGCTGTTTCAATGCAGCCCCGTGATCGCAGCAAGATCAACTCTGATGAGCGACGAGTTTACCAAGAACTCATTCAGGAGCTCAATCTTTCGAAGGGTGATCTGGAGGCAATCGAATCCACAGCAAATAAACAACTGAATCAAAATCGCTCTCCAATCAGGCTTGTGCTGGATTTGATCTTTGGGGATGAAAAATTGCCCGATCTTCTTATTGAAATGCTTTGTTATGCTGAAGGCAGGCAGCATCACGATCATCCGCTTCATGGGTCTTATGAAGGCCTAGCGGCAATGTCAGATTTTTAATGTGACCAAGTTCTCTTTAGTTCTGTCGATTGCGGATTCAGCGTTAGCTTGTTTCTTTTTTTAGAATTAAATTGGTGAAGTGTCTGCATGGCCAAAAGAGCTAATGCTGTTTCAAATGTTCATAGAGTTTAATTTTGCTTTCTCCCTGATTCTACGCTAATTGGTGAGCTAGTGAGTCCTCATTTGTAGTAGGGGAGGATTGTTGCCAGCTGGTATCAGCACCTTTTGTTGATTCATTAGGAGTTGCAGATGAAATACAGAAATGAGGCGATATTTCTCAGGTCAACTGGATTCTGAAAACCCAAATTTCTGGCTCCTCGATTCTTGTCAGCGTCTGGCCTGTTGATCATCGGTTTTGTAGTCTGTGGAAGATGATGTCGTTGTGGAAGAGGCACTTTGACGCATCTTTGAGCGATTCTCTGATTCGCTGGTCTTTCTATTTGATTCAATTACGAGTTGGCTGTTTCGGTGATTCCTCGCCCCTTATTGTTCCTATTTCTCAAACGTTTGGAGCTGCCTTGATTTTCTTGTAATCGCTTTCGTGTCTCTTTTGGTTCGCTTCGCGTAATTTGTGTTGCTCGTAATATCAACCTTCACAGAGCTGTTCTCCTGTTGTTATGGCGGCTGAGTCAGCTTGATTCGTCCCGTTTTGCACTCTCTTGATGGTCTCTTCGGTTCCTACCATTCGAATTGGTAACGGCTACGACATCCACCGTTTGGTGCCGGGTCGACCCCTGATTCTTGGCGGTCAGCAGCTGGAGCATCCAGCAGGGCTAGGCCTCGATGGTCACAGCGATGCAGATGTGTTGGTGCACGCGATCATGGACGCCCTGTTGGGGGCGTTGTCTTTGGGTGACATTGGCAAATATTTCCCTCCCAGTGATCCCCAATGGAAAGGAGCCGACAGCCTCGTGCTCTTGGAGCAGGTTGTGGCTTTGGTGAAGGCACGCGGCTGGAGTGTGGTCAATGTGGACGCGGTGTTGATCGCCGAGCGGCCCAAGCTCAAGCCCCATATTGAGGCGATGCGATCGGCGATTGCCCTCAGGATTGGGATTGCTCCAGACCAGGTGGGTGTGAAAGCCACTACAAACGAACAGTTGGGCCCTGAAGGCCGGGAAGAGGGAATCTCATGTCAGGCCGTGGCCCTTTTGCAGGCGCTTTGATGCCAAGCCTTCTGCAGCGATTCCAGCCGCTAATGATTAGGGTCACCACCCTGATATGCGTTGTTTTGGTGCTGGTGGGTCAAACGGCGGATGTGCGGTTTGCTGCGTTTGCGGATCCAGAGGGTGGTTACGACGTTGCGGTGATTGAGCATCTGCGCATCTCTGTTCCCTCCCATGGGCGCAAGGCGTGGCTGGAGGCGGAGCGTGGCAGCTGGGAGCCTTGGTTGGCGCAACAGACGGGATTTCTCGGTCGCGATTTGCTTTGGGACCCTGAAACCGAAGAGGGCACGCTTTTGATTCGCTGGTCGAGTCGGCAGGCTTGGAAGGCCATCCCCAGCGGCCAGGTGGAAGAGGTTCAGGCTCGTTTTGAGCAGCTCGCGCGCGACGCCATGGCGCTGCCTCAGGCGATGGATAATCCCTTCCCTCTGGTCTTTGAAGGAGAGCTGTTGCCCCCATGAGCAGAGCTGACGTCCGTCTCGACTGGCAGCGGAGCGATCGACTCGGCATCAGCGAAGCGATCTGGGGTCTGCATAAAACGGTGGACCAGATCGTGGCCATTCTTGAAGCCTTTGCGGCCAGGGATCAGCCAGCACTTGTGACTCGAGTGGATGAGGCCAAGGCCCAGGCGGTCCTCAAGCGCTGCAACACAACGCTTGTCCGTTTTGAGGCGCGGGCCCGATGCTTAACGTCGGGAATGCCGCCGGCGTTGCGACCGGAGCTTGGGACCGTGACGGTTCTCAGTGGCGGCACCAGCGATCTCCCGGTCGCTGCAGAAGCGCAGCTGGCCTTGCAGTGGCATGGCATTCAGGCAGAGCTGTTGCTGGATGTGGGGGTTGCCGGGTTGCATCGGCTCTTGGATCAACTCCCGAAACTTCAGCAGTCGTCGGTTTTGATTGCTTGCGCTGGTATGGAAGGAGCCCTACCCACCGTGCTTGCGGGCCTGTTGCCCCAACCGGTGATCGGTGTTCCCGTGTCGGTGGGCTATGGCGTGAGTGCGGGGGGCCGGGCCGCTCTCGATGGAATGCTTGCGAGCTGTGCTCCAGGCCTTGCGGTGGTCAATATCGACAATGGTTACGGCGCCGCCATGGCGGCGTTGCGAATTTTGCAACGACGCGCCTGACCCAGATCAGCTACTTCAGCGCGGGGACAACGGTTTAGGGCTGTTCCTTGTGCTTATGCCCTAAGCGTGACAGCTCATCACTGTGCTGGTCGCATTCCACATTGCGGAGATGGCAAACCAGTTCGATCAGGTCTCCTTGATCGAGCTCACCGTTGGTCTGCCACTGCATGGCCCTGGGGTCTAAGCGTGATGCAGTGAAGGTCAAGGCTCAACCCGATGAGTAGTGATTTAAACCTATTGAGTTGAAACCCTGACCGCTTGTTTGATGTCGCGAAATGGGCGGAAGATTTTCTTAAATCAGACCTCAGAGGTGCTGAAGGTTTGGATAGGCCATCACCAGCTCATCGGCGCTGAGAACGTCGCCGCTTCCATCCGGTTGCCAAATCACCTCAAGAGCCATCAGGTCTGAGGAGGATGTGGAGCCAAGGATGCGCAGCGTTTCGCGCAGGTCTTCACCGCTGTTGGCTTGCTTGAGCTTCACGCTTTGGCGGCTTGCTACGAGCACCGTCACCACGATGAATTCGTTGGTGGCATCGGCATCACCGCTGCTGCTCAATTCCGCGGCATTGCCATTGCGCACCCCGCCCACATTGGTGGTGATTTCAGCGCGCAACTTGCTGCGTTCGGTCATCGACAAACGGTTGAATGTCGACTCTGAAGCGTTGAAGGGAACGCTGCCTGATTCCACGTTGGCGTACACCCAGAGCTCGGGCTGGCGCAGGAGGGCGAGGGTTGTTTCCTGCAGCACCCGTTGCAGACCAGAGGAGGTGCTGGTGTCCGCGGATGCGGCGAGCTGACGCAGGTCGGTTTGCAGCGCTTTGGCGCTGGCGAGCAGTCCAATCTGCATTTGCAGCATCGATACGGGTCCCGTGGATAGCTCCCGGGGGGCTCGATAACCCCCACCGATCGCAGGGCCGCCGCCACCGCCGCCATTGCGCACCGCATTTACCACCACACCCGCGAGTGCCATGAGAATTAACAAGCCAAAGAGGCTGCCTCCGCCAAATCCAAAGATTGGGATGATGAACGGAAAGCCCATCCCACCCCCATAGCCGCGGCCATATCCACCGCCTCCGTAGCTACGGCTGTATCCCCCGCTTCTGGGCATGGACGGGGCACGGAAGCTGCCACCCCCGATCCGACCACCACGGGCGGCCTCGCTGGGTTGGGGATGGAGGACCAATAGGCCAACAACCAGGACTGGCACCAGCAATCCCGAGAGCCAGCGTCTGATTTGACCAACCTGGGGGCGGAGTTTGGAGGAGGCCAAGACGGCATATCACACTCCGGTAACTCTAGGAACCACCGCCGACGATGGTGACGATCTCGAGGTTGTCACCGTCTTGGACCTGCTGAGCTGCCCAGCGTTCCGGCGTCAGGATCAAGCCGTTGTATTCCACAACAACCAGCCGCGGGTGATGGCCCAGCTGCTGGATCACTTGATCCAGCCTTGCGGCGGATGGATCCAGGCTGTGCCGTTCGCCGTTCACCGTGAATTGCATGGCACCAAAGCAAGGGGGGGTTACGTGAGGGTTTGGAGCAGGGTCCGGCTGGCTGCTTCCGGATCATTGGATCCCATGATCGCGCTCACAACGGCGACGCGCTCAGCGCCAGCAGCGCGAACCGAGCCGATCGTTTCAGCATCGATGCCACCGATGGCAAACCAGGGCACGCTCGCGTGACGACTGGCTTCCGTCACCCAGCTCAGGCCGGCTGGGCTGCGATCGCGTTTGGTCTGGGTGGCAAACACGGGGCCAACGCCGAGATAATCAGCGCCCTCTTGCTGGGCCTCAAGCAGGTGCTCGAGGCGGTGGGTGCTGCGTCCCAGCAAGCGCTCTGGGCCGACCAGCTGTCTCGCTTCTGAGAGGGGGAGGTCGTCCTGGCCGAGATGGACGCCATCGGCATCCACCAACAGCGCAAGATCGATGCGGTCATTGATGATGAATAGGGCATCAAAGCGCCTGCAAAGGGCTTTGAGGGCTTGCGCTTCCCGCAGGCGTTGTTGGTCATGGCCCTGTTTGCGGCGGTACTGAACCAGGCTGACGCCGGCCAGCAGAGCGGCTTCAACTCCCTGCAGCAACCGCTCCAGATCGTTGTCTCGATCGGGATCCGTAATCAGGCAAAGCTTGGCGGCCTCGAGGCGTTCCTGCCTGTGCTGACGTCCGCAGGCTTCGAGAATGCTCACTTCGAGGTCATAGAGCCCGTAGCGGATCTCGGCGGCGGTGCTGGCCAGGTCTGGATCGAGATTGCGAGCAAATTCCTCCAACACGCGCAGGGCTTCCTGCACCCGGCTGGCATTGGCTTTGACAATCGCTGGGGCAGAGCAACGACTCGCTTGAGCGGGATGGCCTAGGCCGGCGGCAACGTCTGTGGCGCTGGAGCGGGCCCGGCGGTAACGATCGCGATGCTGTTGCCCGAGGCGCTGCCTCCAGTCTTTGAGCGGCACGACGAGATCGTCCCGATCGAGTCCAAAGCGGCACCAGTCTTCAATGACACGCAGCCCTTCCCGTGCGCGATCGAGGTTGGCATCGATCAGCCGCGCCACTCGCAGGTTGGCGTCTGCTTCGACAACCATCGGCTCCATGGCAGTCTGTGAAGGATCGCATGCTCCCCGGCGGCCATGGACAACAGCGGATCCGAGAGCACCATGCACGTGTTGGTTTGGGGAATCATCCTCTTGGGCGGCATTGGTGTGTTCATCGTCTGGGGACTCTCGAATGCTTACCCCGCCGGGGCCTGAAGCCGTTGACGGGCTGCTTCGGCGTCCTGACCGATTTGAGCGCTGAGCTCCTCGAGGCCTGAAAAGCGTTGTTGTCCGCGCAGCCGTTCCACCGGCTCCACGACCAGCTCCTGGCCCACCAGTTCGATACGCCTATCGAGTAGGTGCACCTCAACGGCGGAAGGCGAGTTGGGGTCCACCGTGGGCTGGGGGCCGAGATTCATCACAGCCGGTAAGGCTTCGCCCTTTCTTTCGCTATCTCTCCCTTCGCCATCACGCTGTGTCCAGGCGCGGGCGGCATAGACGCCAAGCCCTGGCAAAAATTTGCGCCCATCCACTTGCAGATTGGCGGTGGGCCAGCCCAAATCGCGACCCAAGCCGCGACCGCGAACCACCGTTCCCCGGAAGCGGTAAGGACGGCCGAGCAGTTCGCTGGCGCTTTGGAGGTCGCCATTCGAGAGCGCTGCGCGAATGCGGCTGCTGCTCATCCGTCCGCCGGCATCCTCCAGAATCGGCAACACCGATACCTGCACCCCAGCGGCTTCCGCTAGGGCCCGCAAGGTGTTGGTGTCGCCCTCACGGCCCCGACCGAATCGGAAGTTGGCCCCCACGGCAATTTGGCGCGCCTTGAGGCAACCGAGCAGCACCTGCTCGACAAAGTCATCGGCGCTGAGCTGGGCCAGTTGGCGATTGAAGGGCACCAAAACCAGCTGCTGGATGCCGAGGGGCTCGAGGAGCTCGAGCTTTTCCTCTGGGAGATCGAGGCGCAGGCGGGGTTCACCGTGCAGCACTTCGCGTGGATGGGGCCAGAAGCTCACCACCGTGGGAATGGCCTCAAGGTGATCCGTTTCGGTCACAGACGCGATCACCCGCCGATGGCCCGCATGCAGGCCATCGAAGCTGCCCAACGCCAGGGTGGTGGGGGTTTTGGCCTGCTGTGGGGAGCAGAGAGGAATCAACGGCGTTGTGCACGGATCTGTGGTTGATGGCAAGTTTGGACGACAGACCTCCTACATCGCATGGCCGATCGGCTCGATCTCCAACTGCTTGCCCTTGGCTTGCGCCGTTCCGCCTGGATTCGCTTTTGGACCCAAACCGGGCTTGGGATTGTGATTTTGGGGGTGTTGACGTTCAACAACATCGGCGGAAGTTTGAGCAGAAACGCCGATAGAGCCTTGGGATTGGGTCCGGGGCTGTCGCTCACCACGCTGTCGTTTTTGGTGTTGCTGTTCAGCCTTTGGCAGGGCTGGTTGGTGGTGCGGCTCGGTCGCGCTCTTGATAGTGGTGCGCGACCAAGTCGGGGGGAGGCGAGCCGCACGATCAAGCGCAGTTTGTTGGCGGATCTGTTGGGCTTGGTGCTCGCTGCTGTTGGGTACCAATCCCTCGCCGGGGCCTTGTTTGTGCAGGCGTCGCAGCAGACGCCAGGCATTGCCATTGGTGCCAGAGGGGCGAGTGAAAACATGGCGATCACCTCCCTGGAAATGCTCTCGGTGCTGAGCAACACCCAGGTGCTGTTTGCCCACGTGATCGGCTTGATTTTTTCGCTGTGGATGCTGCAGAGGATCTACCGAACGAGCTGAGTTACTGATTGAGGTGCAGTTGGGGTAGGGAGGAGAGACCTCCTCGCCAGAAAAGCTCCGGTTGGATGGGGGTGAGTGATGGGGCATTGGCTTGAATTTGGGCCACATCCGTGGGCCAGTCGCGGGGGCCATCACCGCCCGACTCGAAATCTTCGACCGCTTCACCGGCCAACCAGTAGTAGGTGCGTCCGCGGGGGTCGACCCGTGGGCTGAACTGTTCGTCGTAGCGGCGGATCGACAGGCGGGTCCAGCTCAGTTTCCCCATGGCCTCCGGCTTGCAGGGGGGGACGTTGAGATTGAGCAAGAGATTCTCCGGCCAGCGATCGGCCAAGGCTGCTTCCGCCACCTCGATGGCCAAGTTGGCGGCGGCTTGGAATTCTCTCCACTGAAAACAGGCGCTGCTCACGGCCATCGCCGGCAGGCCCTCCAGCGTGCCCTCCATGGCGGCTGCCACGGTTCCGGAGCAAAACACATCGGTGCCGAGGTTGGGGCCGTGGTTGATCCCCGAAAGCACCAGATCGGGCTTTTCAGGCAGCAGCTCAAACAGGGCCAATTTCATGCAATCGGCTGGGGTGCCACTGCAGGCCCAGGCTTTGATTCCAGGTTCAAACAGTTCATCGGCGCGTTCGGCACGGATGGGGGTTTGAAGGGTGAGGCCGTGGCCGGTGGCGGATCGCTCCTGGTCGGGACAGACCACGGTGATCTCATGTCCGGCCGTTGCGGCCGCTGCCGCCAGGGTGCGGATGCCGTCGGCAAATACGCCGTCGTCGTTGCTGATCAGTATCCGCAGGGGAGCCATCCGAAGGGTTTGTAAGCGTTGGTTGGAACCTAGTCGTGATGGCTGCCTACAGTCATTGCCGCGAAACCAATGCCTTGAGCGCCACGATCTCCCTGCAGCAGCTCACTGATCAGCTCGATGCCCTCGAGGCGGCGGCGGCGGTTGAAATCCAGGCGGCCGCCGATGCCGCTGCCCTTGAGCAGCTTCGGGTGGGCCTGTTGGGCAAGAAGGGGCGGCTGTCAGCCGTGCTCGGGGCGATGGGCAAGCTGCCGGGAGAGGAACGGCCGTTGGTGGGCCAGCGCGCCAATGTGCTGAAAACATTGGTGCAGCAGCTGCTGTCTGAGCGCCTTGAGGCGGTGAACAGTGCTGCGATGGAAGCAAGAATTGCAGCGGAAACCCTGGATGTCACGGCGGCTCCGCTGGGCGTGCCGATGGGGCACCGGCATCCGTTGATCACCACCACTGAGGAGATTGTTGATCTGTTCTGCGGCCTTGGGTATCAGGTGGAGGAAGGTCCTGAGGTGGAGACGGATCACCACAACTTCACGGCCTTGAATATTCCGCCTGAGCACCCTGCGCGAGACATGCAGGACACGTTTTATCTGCAAGACAACTTGTTGTTGCGCACCCACACCTCGCCGGTGCAGATCCGACACCTGGAAACCAATCCACCACCGGTGCGGATCGTGGCTCCAGGCCGGGTGTATCGGCGGGATGCGGTGGATGCCACCCATTCGCCTGTGTTTCATCAGGTGGAGGTGCTGGCGATCGATGAGGGCTTGGATTTCAGCCACCTGCGCGGAACGGTGATGCAGTTCCTCAAGGCGTTCTTTGGCGACCTACCGGTGCGCTTTCGCGCCAGTTACTTCCCGTTCACAGAACCCTCTGCGGAGGTGGACGTCCAATGGCGAGGGCGTTGGTTGGAAGTGATGGGGTGCGGAATGGTTGATCCGGCCGTATTGGAGGGGTTAGGCCTGGACCCCGATCGTTGGAGCGGTTTTGCGGCCGGTTTGGGCGTGGAACGGTTCTGCATGGTGCGTCATGGCATTGACGACATCCGCCGCCTGTACACCAGTGATCTACGCTTTCTTGATCAGTTTTGATGCAAATCATTCATTTTGTTGATCTGAAGATCACCTGTATCGGAACAAGAGATGATCTCGATACCAATTGCAGAATTTGACCAAGATTTTTAAGCTCAGTAGCTGTAAGTCTAACAATATTGAATTTGCAATCTTGAGTGGTTGAAGGGCATAGGAAGTTGATTGAGCAATCTGAGATGCAAATGCTTTTTATGATTCAGAGGTGTTGCTGTTCCGTACTCATAAAACTGGTAGTACTGATTGCTTATGTGACGAGCATCGATGTAACTTTCTTTTACGCGTTGACCCAGGGCTTGATGAATGTTCAATCTTTGAGGTAATTGAAGATAATAGTATTTGGAAGCTTGCTTAATTGCGTAAGTATTGAGCATCGCTCAATGTTTGATTTATTACTCCATCAGGCTGTCGTGTAGTATTCGAATAAGCAATCTAATTCCATCGTCTTTTTTTAAATGATCGAATGAAGGGATGCCGCTTTCTTTGAATTCTCTAAGATCATCTCTTAATTCTGGGTGGAATTGACATGTAAACGATCTGCGTGTCTGCCGAGTGTCGTAGTCTCTGTAGTTGATGCATGTAGCGGCAACTTCTGTGCATAGCCTCCCTTCAGCACTTGTTGAACACAGTATCTCAATGCTGCTTGGAAGGTTGAACAGCCAATATAGTTCAGATATTACAAGCTGATTTCTAGCTGGTAGAAGTGTTTGATAGAGATTGCGATAGGCCCAATTAGCGAATAATATAGCTTCTTCGTTAACTTCATCGGTATGGAACATAACAATATTTAGGTCCTTTTCGTGAGAGATTGATTCTTCAATTACGCCATCATATTCTTCTGCTGTTATTGCTTGAGCGGTAAGTAATTCGGCTAGTTCAAGGTCAGGATGGGGATTGGATTTTTCATAGTGAACGATTTCACAGTGACCCGCCTCCGGAACCTCATTAATCCCTACGGCAAATTCTGAATGATCCCAGCCCTCCGCGACGATTTTGTCGTCTTTTACTATTCTAAGTTTTGCGCCTAGAGTCTGAATTCTATTGCAGACTTGCTTTAAAGCATTTCTAGAATTAGGTTGATTGATTAGGATTTCATCAATCGTCTCCATAATCTCATAAGTTGCTTTTTTGATTAACCGTATGTGTGCTTGAGCGGCAAGCTGATGCCCAAGGCATATGAATATAGAGGGAGCACTTCTAAGTCGCCTGGATAAAATAAGTTCTTCACTTAAATAGAGGAGATCGTCATGAGAGCAATTGGTATTTTTAAATGATTTGCTGTCGCGTACTGTTGGATGTCCACCTTCAAATACAACAGCTAGAGAAGAAGTAAGAACATGAGTAAGTTTTTTTCTATCCATTAGACCTGATTTCCACAAAGGGAAAACGATTGAGTCGCAATCGGCAATTCTCTGAGCAAGCCATGCAATATTGATTGAGGCTCTCACGGGTTCGCCAATCGTGTTTAATCCAACATGATCAGCAGGTTCGACAATGCAAATGGATTGATTGAATGAAAAAGGAGTATTGATAAGAGTATCAAGATCTTCTTGGGAAGTAATCTCTTTTTCTAATGGAGCAGAATCACCCCATCCATGTTTTATTGAATCAGATGTGTCGTTGTTATAATGAGTTTGCAATAAGCTTGGAGAATGCCTATCTCTTAAGAATTCAGACAATAGGGTCTGAATGGATTTGAAACTTGACTTTCCAGGACGGTAAAACCCAGGAAGCACTCGCCAGGATGTTTTTTTATCCATCATCAAGTCAGTAATTTATACGTCTAAATTCTATACCATTAGTGCATTCGCTTGCCTTGCAGAACTTGCCGCTATTCTCTTTGTATCTGTAGTTTTTGTTACATTCTTGCGAATAGGTTGGCCGAATTCGTATTGAATCAGTGAGGTTTGACCTTTTGAATTGAGGAAGATGGAGCGATTCTCTATTTTTTCTTGTTCTCACCCTTGTAATGCTTTTATGATTGTCAGGTCTTTAGTATTCATTTGGTGGCACCAGGGAAGCCGCTAACTGTCAATAATGTGAATGTTTACAATGTATGCTAATTGGCTTGAGTCTGCATTCTGTCTAGGCTCTGGTATGGAATTTCATCTATCTCTTGTTGTTGAGATTAAATGTGTTTAGGAGTTGGATTAAATCGGAGTTCTGGACCGAGATTGTTGAAAAGTCCGTTGATTTCAAGGTTGTGGTGGTTCAGACTTGCTTTGCCAACTAAGACTTCTCCATTGCAGGCTATGTCGATCCTTTGGGGGTATGGGGACCGCTTTTGCAAGTTTCGCTTGAGTAAAGGTCAATAGAAGTCTTCATGCCCTCTGATGACTGCTCCAGTCCACTGATGCACCCAAAACTTTTGTTGTTTACCGCTGCTTAAATGTCAGTCCTCAGTGTGTTCGACGGTTCCTCACGAGCCTTGGAGATCGTTCGGATCGTCTCCCGCCATGAGTGGTCGTTTCTCTCTCAGCTCCTCAACCGAGGCGATGCCTCTGAAACGCGGCTGCCCCTGCCCTCGGTGCTGTGCAACATTCTTACGGAATTGGGCCCCGTTTACGTGAAGCTGGGCCAGCTATTGAGCACTCGCCCCGATCTCCTGGGGGACGACTACATTGCGGCGTTGAGCCAATTGCAGGCGGATGTTCCGGCTGTGCCCTGGGAGCAATTGAAACCCCAATTGGAGCAAGAGCTGGGCTGCTCTGTTGACGAGGCCTTCTCAACCTTCGATGAAATGCCGATTGCGGCTGGAAGTGTGGGGCAGGTGTACAGGGCGACCTTGCCGGAGCTGGGTGCCGTGGCGGTGAAGGCCTTGCGGCCCGGGATTGCGGCCCAGGTGGAAGAAGACGGTCGCTTGCTGCGCAAGATTGCCGCCCTTGCTGCAGCCACGTCTCTCGGCAGTTTGTACGACTTTGTCGGGCTTGCCGACCAGGTGCTGGAGGCCTTGGTGCGCGAGCTCGATTTCAGAATTGAGGCCTCCAACACCTTGCGGTTGCAGCGCAGTTTGGAGGAATCAAACTTTGTTCCAAACGGACAGATTCGCCTTCCTCAGGTGGTGAAGTCCTTGTCGGGCCGCAGCGTTTTGGTGCTCGAGTGGATCGAGGGCGCATCGATCCTCAGCCCTGCAGGCCGGGAGGCCCTCGAGGCTGGGCCTGGCTTGGTGGCCACCACCACGGCCCTGCTTGGGGCTTTTGTGCAGCAATACTTCGTGGATGGGTTCTTTCATGCCGATCCCCATCCCGGCAACCTCAAAGTGCTCGCCGATGGCAAGGTGATCCTGCTGGATGCGGGCATGGTGGGTCAATTTGATCCGCGCACGCGCAGCAACCTGCTGGATCTTGTCTTGGCGCTGATCAACCAGGACGGTGCCCGTGCAACTGATGTGTTGGAGCAAATTGCGCCACCGGCACGGGGGGGAAAAGTGGATCGTCAGCATTTGCAGCGCCAGCTGGATCAGCTGATTGCCCTCAGTTTTTCCAAGCCTTTGGAGGAATTGAATTTCGCCCTGTTCCTCGCTTCCTTGCTGCAGCTGGCGAATCGCTCTGGGTTAAGGGTGCCGGGAACCCTGGGCCTGTTTGTGAAGTCCGTCACCAATTTGGAAGGGGTGGGCAATTCTTTGAACCCGGCGTTCAGTTTCACCGGGGAGATGCAGCCGTTGGTGGCCCAGCTCCTGGCCCGTGCCGTGATGCTGCCTCAAGAAC
Organism: Synechococcus sp. WH 8016; assembly: GCF_000230675.1. Taxonomy (NCBI): domain Bacteria; kingdom Bacillati; phylum Cyanobacteriota; class Cyanophyceae; order Synechococcales; family Synechococcaceae; genus Synechococcus; species Synechococcus sp. WH 8016. Next base: position 14,381 of record NZ_AGIK01000008.1, read on the forward strand.
GGCTGATGCAGTTTGGCCTTGATTTACGCAATCTCACGATTGATTCTCCGCGGCAGTTGAGTCAGCTGTTGCGGCGCTTTAGCAGTGATGAATTGGTGTTTGCCATTCAGCTGGAGGGGCTTGACGCCATGCGCGCCAGCTTGGACCGGATGTCGCAACGGGTGTCGTTGGCGATTCTTGTGGCATCGCTGTTGCTGAGTGCCACGGTGATGGCCACCTTGGCCCAACAACCTCTGCTGAGGGATGTCAGCGAGGGGTTATTTGTTGGGGCCACTTTGTTTGGCCTCTGGTTGATCGTGTCGTTGCTGCGCTCGAGTCGTCGATGAGTGCGATCAGGACAAGCCCATCAGCCAGGGGTATTTGAGTCCAAAGAGTTCCAGTTGATCCATCACGCGTTTGTTGATGGTGCGCCCGAGCACAACCTGCGGCTCGTCGGCGCGAATCGGGATCACAGGGTGTGGAAGGGCCTGAGATGGCGTTGTTCCGGAGATGATCTCGCGTCTAAGCAGTGAATTTCCGGCTTCTAAACCACAGACATAGGCACGCTCCTGGCAGAGCCCTTTGGCGCCGAATTCCCGATCTCCCATTCGCACCCAGTCGCCCGCGCAGACGATCGAGGCAACGGAGGTTTCCAGGGGTGGACGCTGCTGGAAACTTCCCGGGGAAAATAGCGACACCGACCCCGGATAACGCCGCACCTCCTGATCCACCACCTGGGCTGTGCGGAAGGCCGGCTGCACCATCGGCAACAACTCCTGCATCAGGGAATCGACAATCTCCTGATCACTTTGTGCGGCAATCACCGAGGCGTTATAAAAATCGCTTGCAACCACAGACCCTTGCACGGGATCAGCACCCCAGAGCTCCTGCTGACTGTCCGCTTGCAGCTGATCCAGCATGAAGAAGGTGGCGCCGGATCCTTGAAGGGCCGGAAAACGCGACAACACATTGGCGGGATCGGCAACCGGCACTTTGCGATCAAGCCACAAGCGCACGGACACCACATCAATGGCGTTGAGATGGCCGGCTTGCACCAGCTCCGGGGACAGAGCCGCGCACTCCGGTGAGTTGGCCATCAGCGCCCCCATCCCCTTGGCGCCCACCGCCAGCACCACGGCATCCACAGCCTTGATCACAGCGCTGCGGCCCGTGCTGACCGAGAGGGTCTCCACCGAGGTCACCGATGTGCCATTGGGGGAGACGTTCAGGCGTGATGCCAACGTTCCTCCGAGGACTTCCAGATGATGTTGGTGGCGCAAGCGCTGACTGAGTGGAGCCAACAGTTGCTCTGCGATGCTCTTGCGTTTGATCCAGCGCACATCAAAAGAATCCTGATGGGCCAAGGCGTAGTAGTACAGCAACTCCATCGTCACCGCCGCTGAGAGCTCTTCCGGTGGCTTGAACAGCCCCACCAGCAGGATTGGCCGCAGGAACTCATTGATCATCCGATCGCTGATCCGTAACTGCTTGAACAGCGTGAGGGCGTCGATGCCGTCGTACTGCTGGTACACCGCGTTGTTGCGGTTTAAATCGAGCATGGCGACCAGCAGCCCGGCGATGCTGAGTCGATCGGCGACCGGCAACCGCTTGAAGTTGTTGAAGGTGGCGAAGGCCTGGCCCAGAGGGCTGGGTAGCTGAGGGCCATCACCAAACACCGGCGCTGAGGCTTCTAAGCCATCGGGAGACCAGAAGGCGCTGGTGGTGAACTCGGTGAAAATCTCGCCGAGCTGGAGCTCTTCCGTGAGGGCGTTGATGTTGGGATAGTCCTTCCAAAATCCCCGCGTCCCGGCCTCGAAGGGTTTGCCGCTTGGGGTGGTGAGCGGCGTGCTGCCGGTTGGATCCTTTACCCCGTCGATCAAGGTCACGCGCACCCCGGCCTGGCAGAGGGATTTGGCGGCGCCCCAGCCAGCCCATCCCGCTCCGATCACAACCACATGGGACGGGGTGTTGCTTGGCATCGCTTGGGCTCGCCTCAGGGGGTGACTGGAACGCTACGCAGGGCCGGCTCTATGGGGAGGGGCTGAGGGGAGGGGCTGGATTTAAAAAACAACCCGACGCTGCTGGGCGCCGATTTTTCTCATAAAGTGATGCCGTTCTTTTGAAGCGCGATCGGTGCCCAGGGTCGGACTGATCGTGAATGACGGGAAGTCACTTGCCGTTGAGACCGCTCAAACGATTCAGGAGCGGCTGGAACTCGCCGGCCACGAGGTGGTGCGGGCCAGCAGTTCTGGAGGAATGGTGGGTTTCGCCAACCCAGACCAGCACCTGCGCATGCTCGGGTACAACGCCTGTGTGCCGGAGGGATTTGATGCCTCGATGGTGCTGGCGATTGTGTTGGGAGGCGATGGCACCGTGCTGTCAGCAGCCCGCCAAACAGCACCGATTGGGGTGCCGATTTTAACGATCAACACCGGTCATCTCGGCTTTCTTGCCGAGGCTTACCTCGGTGATCTCGACAAAGCTCTCGAGCAGATTCTCACCGAGCGCTGGACGATCGAAGAGCGCGCCAACATGGTGGTGAGTGTGATGCGTGGTGACCAAAGGCGCTGGGAAGCCCTGTCTCTCAATGAGATGGCGTTGCACCGTGAGCCACTCACCAGCATGTGTCATTTCGAAATTGCGATCGGCCGGCATGCGCCCGTGGATATCTCTGCCGATGGGGTGATCCTGTCGACGCCCACGGGATCGACGGCCTATGCCCTGAGTGCTGGCGGTCCTGTGATCACCCCCGATTGTCCGGTGTTGCAGCTCACCCCCATCGCCGCCCATTCCCTGGCTTCGAGGGCGCTGGTTTTTAGCGATCAGGAACCGGTCACGGTGTTTCCGGCCACTCCGGAGCGGCTGATGATGGTGGTGGATGGCAGTGCTGGCTGTTATGTCTGGCCTGAAGACAGGGTGTTGATCCGGCGGAGTGATCATCCCGTGCGCTTTGTGCGCCTGTCGGACCATGAGTTTTTCCAGGTGTTGCGCAACAAGTTGGGTTGGGGCTTGCCCCATGTGGCAAAGCCTGATCGTCCATGAACGATCAGGGGGTGTTGTTGTTGGTTGGTGCTGAGGCCCTGCACCTCCAGGATCGCCTCGAGGCCTCCGGTTACACAGCTCTGGAGTGGGAGTCGGGGGATGGGGCCGTTGCGACGGCTGGCCAGCCGCCGATGGCTGCGATTGTGTCGCCGGGCCAGCTGCCTCAGGTGGGGCAGCTCCGCCAGTGGTTTGGAGCGCTGCCGATTTTGTTGGGTGTGAGCGAAGACAGCATTGAGGCGCGAGAGCTCTGCTTCAGTTCCGGGGCGGATGATTTCTGGTTGTCCAGCAGTGCACCGAGCGATCTCTTGCAACGGGTGCGTCTCCATCTCTCGCTTCAGAAGCGCAGGGAAGAGCTCTGCTCCGTGATCGTGGTGGCTGATTTGCAGCTTGACGTCAGCAGCGGTTTGGTGCGTCGTGGCACCCGCTCCATCGGCTTAACGGAGCGCGAATCGTCGTTGATGCTGTTGCTGTTCAAGCAGCGGGGCCAGGTGGTGAGTCGTGAGCAAATCTTGCGCGAGGTTTGGAACGATGAGCAGGGGCTGTCGAGCAATGTGGTGGAGGTGTACATCCGCTATTTGCGTCAGAAGCTCGAAGAGGGTGGAGACACCCGCTTGATTCACACCATTCGTGGCCGTGGTTATTGCCTGAACCATGGCGTTCCTTTCCTGAAGAGCTCCTGATGGATGTATCTCCCCCCCAGCAATTGCCCCTTGAGGCGCAATGGTGCGTTCGCGACAACACCTGTGTGCTCTTGGAAGTGGCGGATCAGCCCCAGGAGCAACGGCTGGGTTTGATGCAGCGCCCGGCCTTGCCACCCCTGAGGGGAATGTGGTTTCCGTTTAAGCCGGCACGGCCGTTGCGCTTTTGGATGCTGAACACGCTTGCGCCCCTCGACATGGTGTTTGTGCACCAAGGCGAGGTGATCGCGATCGAGGCTGAGGTGCTCACTTGTTCTGCCTTGCCCTGCAAGAGCTTTGGGCCGATGGCTGATGCGGACGGCGTGATTGAGCTAGGGGCAGGGGAGGCGAAGCGCCTGGACCTTGCGATCGGAGACGCGGTTGTGATCGAACCGATCGCCCCTGTTGGCCCAGCTCAAAACCTTGATTAGATACGTCCTGGTGTCATGGGTGGCACGCCTAAGTAACGCTTGCGTGCCTAGCTGAAGAATCCTTTGGATTGGAGCCATAGCCCAACAGCGAGTAGGGGGCCAACACCTGCGATAAACAAAGTGATCTTGAGGCGAAGGGGTGACACCTGCGGTTTGCTTTCTCGAATCGACATCCTGACCACCTTCAAAGGGCATGATTCTGCTCCTTTTTCGTTCGATCGCGTCAGGCTCAGTCCTGCCGAGGAGCGCTTCCCTTGAGGATCAACACCGGATTCATGGGGGCAAGCCGGGTGCCATCGGCCAGGGGTTGGCCTCGCCAGGCTTGCTGCTGACTCACTTTCAGCGTGTACTCGGCGGCTTCGAGCACGGGTCGCAGCTCCGCCAAGGCTTCGAGCGTGGCCAGGGGGATCACCACTTCACCCTTGGGGGCCATGCACTGGATCACCCTCTCCAGCAGGGATCGGCGTTTGCGGCCACCGCCACCAATCAGCACCCGGTCGGGGGAGGCCAAGTCTGCTGGGAGATTGCTGAGTTCTTCCATGGCATCCCCCTCCAGCACTGCAGCGGGTTGAACACCGAGGCGTGCGGCGTTCGCCGCGATCAATGCGGACCCACCGCTGCGCTGCTCAATGCAAAGCAATTGCAATTGAGGCCGCAGCCGCAGCGCTTCGAGGCCAACGCTGCCGGTGCCAGCACCCAGATCCCAGAGCACCCCCCGCTCAGGAAGGTTGAGCTCAGCGAGCAATTGGATCCTCACCTCCCGTTTGGTCATCAAGCCAGGTCGGTCGGCGTGTTGCAGAAACACACCATCCTCCAGGCCAAACAGTGGCAGTTGATCGGCGGGTGGCGCTGCTTGATCCTCCGCAAGCAACACCACCAGATGCAGGGGGTGCAAATCGCTAGGCGTGGCTTGGGATGGGTGGAGTCGTTGCACGCGCTCACTGCTGTGGCCAAGCGATTCGCATAGCCAGAGGGCGTAGGCCGATTCCAGGCCGCTGCAGCGCAAGCTTTGGCGGACCTCGTCCACGCCACCCCGACTGGGATCGGTGAGCACGGCCAAGGCGCTGGGACGTTGCTGCAAGCGCTGCGCTAAGGGCGCCGGGTCACGGCCGTGCAAGCTGATCCACTGTGCGTTCTGCCAGGGATGCCCCAGGCGCGCAAACGCCAGTTGCAAGGACGAGGGGCCTGGATGAAAGCGCAGACGTTCGCGTCCGAGGCGCTCGATCAAAATCCGGCCTATGCCGAACCACAACGGATCTCCGCTGGCCAGCACCACCGCCCGCTGATTGCTGCCAAGGGCAAGCAACGCTTCGCTAAGAGCAATGGGATTGTCACTGGCGATGCAACGCTGGCCTGCTGGGCACGCAGACCATTGCTGCAGTGCAGGGAGCAGCCGTTTGGGGGCTGCTACCAGGTGCGCCTGCTCCACCAAGCGATGAGCTCCGGGTGGGAGCGAGCCGGGAGCACCGGCGTCGGTGCCGATCACATCGATCATCAGGTCATTGTGCAGGGTTCAACACAACGTCCTTTCGTTCCCGACGTTTGCTCCCGATTGTGCTCAGTGGAGGACTTGAGCGAGTGAACGGCCGGACAAACCATGGCGGCGTGATTAGGACGTTGAAAGAAAAGAAAGAGCTCATGGCACAAGGTATTGGTTCAATTTCAGGCCGCTTGGTTGGTTTCACGTCTGCAATGAGCCTTGGACTGCTTTCTGTTGCCGTTCTCCCTGCCGCGAAAGCACAAGCGGTCGCACCCTCGAACACCTGTCCTGAGCCCGCTGTTGTTGTTCACAGTGATGCGGTCGTTCCTGTCACGAAGGCAAACTATGCAGCGGCTGAAACACAGACCGTGTTTGCCAAGTACATCGCCAACGTTGCCAAGGCAACCTGCAGTGGCGGTATGGGCGTGCTGTTGAACGACAGCAAAGCAGCGGATCCAAAGGATCGAACGGTGATTCGCATCAATTTCGACACCTTGTATTCATGGTTGATTTTGGATCTCAATGATCCGGCCACAATCACACTTCCTGAAACAGGTGGTCGTTATCAAAGCGCCATGGTTGTGGATGATCAGGGATACGTCTTTGTTTATAAAAATCCTGGTGCTTATGAGTTAACCAAAGAGAATGTTGGTAGTCGCAATGCTTTGGTAGGGTTCCGCACCGGCGTGAATATGAATGATCCGGAAGACCTCGCCAAAGCTCGGGATTTGCAGAAGAAATTAAAGGTGAGCCAGGCGAATCGTGGAGAATTTGTGCAGCCGAATCGATGGAACCTCGAGGAGATGCTTGCCTTGCGCGCTGCTTACAATCAAGAGCGGAATGAGCAAGGTGTGAAGTCTGAAAATCTTTATGGCCGTAAGGGTGTTGTTTCTCCCGAGCAAAATAATATGGGCGTTGCTGTTGGGATTGGAGGATTACCAAAAGAAGGGGCTGTGTACCTCTTCTATACCCCGTCTTCGGATAAGCCTCAAATGCTTACTCTTAAAGATGTTCCCTATGGAAGCAATGCATTCTGGTCTTTAACTGTTTACGACAAAGATGGCTTCCCTGTTGGTGACAATTACAACGTCAACAGTGCCTTCGTAACAGCGAACGCTCAAGGCGAGGCGGTGCTGAATTTTGGTGGTGACTCCAGTCAGGAGAATTACCTTGGGATTTACCCAGGTTGGAACGCAACCTTGAGGATTTACAACCCCACGCCTGCTTATTTTGATGGTTCCTGGACGCGTCCGGAGCTACAGGTGAAGTGATCGCATTTATTTTGGATTGCAGGCATCCCTTGGCGCACATTTGGCGCAATTAATCATGGATCTTGCAATCTGAGATATCTAAATGATCCCAATCGTGCATGAAGAATCAAACTTACTTGTTGTGGTTGAGGCTTCAGCTGAAGCGTTGGCTATGACTGATGCAAACGGATGAGAACTCAATGGCGTTTCGCACGCTCACGCGTCATGGTCGAACCCTCGTGGTGGCTTCTGCTCTAGGAGCTGGCCTTTTGGCTGGCTTCCATGGCAAAGCCGATGGCGTGCATCCGCATACGCAGGGGAAAGCCTGTCCGGAAGCGGCGATTGAGACCACAGCCACTGTGGTCACACCGGTGACCAAGGCCAATTACGCCGTCGCTGAGACGGAGGTGATCCTGGAAGATTACGTTCGCAAGATCGCCAAGGGGACGTGTGGCACGGGTGTTGGAGAGTTTCTGCATCTCAGTCAGGCCATGGATCCAGCGGATCGGACAATCCTGAGGCCCAATTTCGATACGTTGTATTCGTTTGCCGTGCTGGATCTTGACAGCCCTGCAACGGTTGTCTTGCCTGAAACAGACCGCTACCAGATCCTTGAAGTGGTGGATGAGGAGCATTGGATTCCGGTTGTTAGCGATAAGCCCGGTCGTTACGAGTTGACGAAGGAGGCCATAGGTAGTCGCTATGTGTTCGCATTTGTGCGCACACAGGTGAACATGCAGGATCCTGCTGATTTGCAAGCTGCCGCTGCTGTTCAAAAACAAATTGGCTTGGAGCAGGCCAACAAAGGTGAATTTATCTCTAACCATCGTTATGACATGCAGGAGATTCTCGATCTGCGTGCCGATTACAACAGTCGCCGTGAACCCGAGGGTGTGACCTCGGAGAACGCATTCGGCAAAAGGGGAGAGATCAGCGATGAGCTGCGTAATTTCGGCGTTGCCGTGGGCTGGGGTGGATTGCCTAAGCAAGGAGCTGTGTATCCCTTCCCCAAGATTGTTGACTCCATCGAGCCTCATACTCTTGTGATGAAGGATGTGCCGAATGATCCTCGGGCTTTCTGGTCCGTCACGGTGTATGACGCCAAAGGTTTTTCAACCGGTGAGAAGTACAACATCAACAGTGCTTTTGCGAAGGCCAATGAAAAAGGTGAATATGTTATTCATCTAGGCGGAGATAAGAATCAGGATAATTATCTTGATATTTATCCTGGTTGGAATGTGGCCATTCGCGTTTACTCTCCAACAGAATCGTATTTCGATGGTAGTTGGACGCCACCTCAGTTTCAGCCCGTTCAATGAGTGTAAAGCCCGGGTTAAAACCCGGGCTTTTTTTAATCAAGTTGTGCCCAAAGATGAGCTGTGCTTGCAGTGGAGCTGCCTCGAAGCTAAGGCTGCCTCAAAGCTAAGGCTGGCTCTGATGGATGCAGCCAAGCATGCTGAGGACCATGATCAAGAGGCTGGTCCCATTCGGGCAAACGTTCAATTTCTCTTGTTCTGCGTCCTGCAGCTATTCCTAGACAGGGATTGAACAGGATCTCTTGTTAATTGGGTATGGCAGGCATTTCCAGCAAGCTGCGCAGGCACACATCTGCTTTGCTGCTTTCATCTTTAGCGGTGGCCGCAGTTAGCGCATCGGATCGTGCCGTGAATGCGCAACAGTCTCAGGTGAGTGAGCGCTACACCACTCCCATCCCTGAGGAGATTTTCACTCCAGACGTTGTTAACACAAGCGCTGGAACATTTCGGTTCTTCGATGGAATGCCTGATGAGGCAACGGTTCGGACAAGCTTCGAAAATCTAAAGTTCATCCGTGCTTATGAAACCTTCCTCACCTTGATGCCCGCAGCCAGCATTGAAATGCTGCGCCATGGTCATGCGGAAGTGGGCGTGGATGATCACACCAAGGTGGCCTTGATGTCTCCCTTGAATTCGAACCCTCTCTTCCTTACAGGGAATACGGATACCGTTTACGGCTCCACGTTTTTCAACCTTCAGGACACCGGTCCGATGGTGATCGAGATCCCTGCTGGGCTTGGTCCAGGCACGATTAACGATGCCTTTTTTCGCTTTGTGGCTGATACGGGAGCTCCGGGGCCTGACAAGGGGAAAGGTGGTAAATATTTGATCTTGGGACCCGATGACACTGAGCCAAGCAATGTTGGTGATTATTTTGTTTTCCGCTCTCCAACCTACTCAAATTGGTTGATCCTCAGGGCGTTCCTTGATTCCAATGGTCAGCCTGATCAAGCTGTCGCGAACTATGAAAATGGATTGCGACTTTATCCCTATTCGCAGAAAGATAATCCGCCTCAGATGAGCTTTTTGAAGATTGGCGAAAAAGTGGTTAACACGGTTCACGCCAATAATTTTGAGTTTTTTAATGAGCTCAATACGGTGATTCAGCGAGAGCCCATTGCTTTCTTGGACCCCGAACTGAGGGGATTGGCATCGTCGATTGGGCTCGAAAAAGGCAAACCCTTCTCTCCTTCTCCAGAGGAAAGAAGGGTCCTTGAGGATGCCATTCAGGTGGGTGTTGCTTATGTCCGTTCTGATATGGGTAAGCCTCGTAATCAGGATGTTTACTTCTATCCAGGCAAGCAATGGTTCACTCCGTTTGGAGGTGGAAGTCATGAATGGCTGGTTGATGGCGGGAAAGGCGGCCGTAACCTCGATGCCCGCAATAATTTCTTTTGGGGCTATACCGTTAATACTCCCGCCATGGTGTTGAAGATGGTGGGTGTGGGCTCCCAGTACGGAGTGGTTGCCACCGACTCGACTGGTGTGTATCTCGATGGGAGCAAAACATACAAATTTACCATTGATAAAAATGTTCCTGCCAAGGATTTTTGGTCGATGGTTGTGTATGACCCCCAGACGCGATCTGAATTGCAGACGGGTCAACTTTTACCAAGTAAAAATAGTGTTCGAAATCAAGATATAAAAACCAATGCTGACGGCAGTATTGATTTGTATTTTGGCCCCAAAGCACCTGCAGGACAAGAAGCCAATTGGATTGAAACCGTTCCTGGCAAGGGTTGGTTCGCTGTCTTCCGTCTCTATGGCCCCCTGCAGCCTTGGTTCGATAAGACCTGGCAGCTCAATGACATTCAGCCTCTTGGTTGAGGCCTGAACTGCTCAACTTTTCTCTGAATCCTCAACCATGTCTTTAATCACTCGTTTTCCATCTGCTGTTCTTTCAGCTTTGTTCTTGGCGTGTAGCGGTTCTGCGCTGCATGCCGCTGATGTTGCGCCAAAGGGCTACAACACGCCTATTCCTGTTGACGTTCTGACGCCCGACACCGTAAATACGCGGATCGGCACTTTTAATTACTTTGATGGTTTCCCTGATGACGAGACGATGCGAAAGGCACGGCGTCAGGTGGATCTTGGCCGTGGTGTGCAGACGTTCCTCAATTTCATGCCCGCAGCTTCCCTGGAGATGCTGTATGTGGGCCATCGTGATGGCTATGGCCTGAAGCCGAATCGAGACATCGGCATCTTTGATGAGTTGATGAGTGCTAAGTCACTTTGGCTCACGGGAAACACCGACACGGTGTATGCGTCTGCTTTTCTCGATCTCAGCAATGGTCCGGTCGTTGTGGAGGTTCCACCTGGTACAGGTCCAGGCACGGTTAATGATGCGTTCTTCCGCTTTGTGGTGGATATGGGAGGCCCTGGTCCTGACAAGGGAAAGGGAGGGAAGTATCTGATTCTTGGGCCTGGTGATCAGGCGCCTGCCTCCACCGATGGCTTTTTCGTTGCCAGGACCCCGAGCATCATCAATTGGTTGATTCTTCGTGGTTTTCTTGATGATCAAGGCCAGCCTGATACGGCACGCGAAAGCTTTAAAAATGGCTTGAAGATTTATCCCTATGCCATGCGGGCTAATCCTCAAGCCAACGCTTTTAAAAATCTCACTGACTGGACAGTCAACACGATTCATGCCAACAATTTTAGATTCTATGAAGAACTCAATGAGGTGATTCAGCGCGAGCCCTCTGAGATGTTCTCTCCAGAGCTTCTAGGGATGGCGTCAGCGATTGGGATTCAAAAAGGAAAACCATTTGCTCCGGATGCGGAGCTCAGGGCACTCCTTACAGAATCAGTGGCGATTGGCAATGCCACGGCTCGTTCGATCCTATTTTCTCCACAAGATCCCAAGGCTTATATCTACCCAGGTAAGGTTGGTTATTGGCAAACAGGCTTTCCAGGAGGTAGCCACGAGTATCTCGTGGACAATGGAAATGGCGGGCGCGATATGGATGGCCGCACCCTGTTCTTCTATCTCGCCACGGTGAATACACCGGCGATGGCCCTCGAGCTTCCTGGTGTGGGGTCGCAATATGCGTTCACCTCTCGCGATGGCAATGGCGCCTATCTCGATGGAGCGAACACCTACAAACTCACGGTGCCGGCGAATGCTCCTGCGAATCGCTTTTGGTCGTTTGTGGTCTACGACCCGCAAACCCGTTCGATGTTGCAAAGCAAGGAATCTCCCTATCCGAGCAAAAACAACAAACGCAATCAGGACATGGTGAGCAACGCTGATGGCAGCGTTGACCTCTATTTCGGTCCAAAGCCTCCCGCAGGTCAGGAGGCGAATTGGGTGAAAACCGTTCCTGGTAAAGGTTGGTTTGGAATCTTTCGTTTGTATGGACCTGAGCAAGCTTGGTTCGACCGGACCTGGACGCTGGGTCCGATCGACAAGCTCTAAGCGAGCTTGATTCCCATGTCTACGTCAGGAGCCAAGGTTTTGGTTCCTGACCTTGTTGCGAAGAAAGGTAAGGAAGATAAGGAAGACAAGGAAGACAGCAAGGCGACGTCCGGGGTGGTCTGGTCTGACTTTTTCCCCCTTTGGTGGATCCCCAGGTTCCGGCTGACAGGTCCTCAGCCGGTTTAGATGTATCACTAAGAAGAGAGATTGCACCCCTAGTGCAGGTCAGCGAATGAAATGCTTTCATCGCTGAAATTCTTTTGGATTGTTTTATCGATTGCTCTTTGCATTGTTTGTTTTATTGTCCTGGTCCCGTGCGTGCGCAATCCATGGGTGGTCTTGGGAGGATGTTTCTTTCGTCTCTAAAGTTGAATTGATTAATATGTTTTAAGTGCTCTGATGGCTGCCAAGACTTCATACGACGTTGTGATCATCGGCGGTGGATTTGCTGGTGTTACTGCGGCAAGAGATCTTCAGAAGAGAGGGCTGAGCACGATTGTGCTCGAGGCGCGAGATCGCTTAGGAGGTCGCACCTTTTATGAAGAGCGCAATGGTTTTCACGTTGAACTTGGCGGCACATGGATTCACTGGACCCAGCCGTTTGTCTGGGCAGAGAAAGAGCGTTATGGGCTTGAGGTTCAGGAAACACCAGGATGTGTTGCGGAGCGCATCGCGATCAAGATGGACGGAACGGTTCAGGACCTGCAGGAGGCCCAGCTGGGTGAATTCGTTGAAGGTTTTGAGCGTTTCTTTGCTGAATCAAAGGGGGTGTGGGAGCGCCCCTATGACATTCACCACTGCTGGGATGCCGTGTGTGAACGGGATGGGATGTCCGTTGCTGACCGTCTCCATGCTCTCGATCTAACGCCTTTGCAGCGCACCAGCATTGGCGGGTTTTTGGAGATTCTTTCCATGAATCAACCGCAGAATGCCTCCTATGTGGAGATGATGCGCACCTGGTCACTGACCGGTTGGAATTACCCGTTGTTTAACGACACGGCCGCCCGTTACAAGTTCACCAAGGGGACCGGTGCACTCGTGGAGGCGATCAGCCGCGATGGTGGTTTCGAGGTGGCACTCAACACGCCCGTTCGCTCCGTTCAACACAGCAGCGATGGTGTGCGCGTCACCACGGAGTCTGGAGAACAGCTGATGGCACAACGTGCGGTGGTGACCGTTCCTTTGAATGTGCTCCACAGCGTGGAGTTTGAACCGCCCCTTTCTGAGTTGAAGCTCGAGGCCTCGAAGCTTAAGCACGTCGGGGGTGGCTGCAAGGTGTTTTTTGAAGTTGAAGGCGACCCCGGTGCGGTGATGACCCTGTCCCGTTCTACGGACTCTCCCCTGATTGGAAGTTTCACCTACAAGCGTGGTGAGAAGCACTCCGTGCTTGCTGGCTTCAGCCTTGAACCAGATGCTCTGGAGAAGTCGGTCGCTGAGTGGCAGCTCGTTTTGGAGGAATTCATTCCGGGGATCAAGCTGCTCTCCACCTTTGGTCACGACTGGGGTGGTGACGATCTCTCCAGAGGCAGTTGGTGCACCTATCGCCCTGGGACGGTTGCTCGATTCACCGACGAACTACCACGCCAAGAAGGTCATCTTTTCTTTGCCTCTGGCGACCATGCCCAGGGTTGGCGTGGGTTCATCGAGGGAGCGATTGCCAGTGGCTCGCGCACAGCCGTTCAAGTGGCTGAGACTCTCAGCGCTTGAACGGCAAGTGCACCCTCAACAATCAGTCGAAGAACCAGCGCAGACCTAAGTTCACGCCGCTTTGATCCACGCTGTAGGCGTTGCCACCGCCTCCGGCGTAATCAAGCCCGAAATACTTATAGGAGAGGGAGATCTGGGCTGAATTTCCCAGGGCGTAGGCAATGCCTGCCTGGGCCGTTCCGCTCAGATCCTGCTCTCCGCTCAAACCGAACCCGCCGGCATCCAGGTAGGCAAAGGCCTGCCAGTCTTCGCTGATGGCATACGTGCCGAAGGCGCCGATCAGCGGTTGCACCCAGGTGTTGCCAAAGCTTTCGCTAGAGGCTCTCTCTAATTCGCGCGTGTTTTCACGACTCAAGCGTTGTCCATCCACTGAGACGGTGGAATTGCTGCGAGCGGACCAACTGGTGTTGATGTTGGCATCGATCACTCGGGCTCCAAGTAGGCCAATGAAGCTGCTGCTTCCTTTTTCCATCCGTGGCTTCTGAATGGCTCCTGCCCGATAGCGGAAGGCCAGGTCCACGATGGTCTGATTGGCATCGACGTCAACATCGAGATCTCCCTTAACGCGAATCGTTCGCTGTCTCAGGGCGGAAGGAAGCCCCAGCTGATTGCGAAGGGGGTTGTTCGTCTCTTTGAAGAAGGATTTGGATCCGCTGCTGGACAGGCTCCCGTGATAGACCCCGGCCATGAATCCCAATCGACCGTATTCAACCTGGGCTTTAAAGGTGAGCGCCTCGTCGAGGGTATCGATCACATCCGACAGGGGAAGCTCCGCGTCGTTTTTGTTGCCGTTGATGGTGGTTGAGCTGTAAGTCGTTGGCACCAAAAATGCATAAAGATCCAGATAAACCCGCCAACTGTCTTCCTCGTCTTGTTCTTGGTCGATTTGAGTCTCTTCATCATTCGCCTGACTGAGCACGAGGGGTTCCATTTCTTCGGTTTCGCTGATATCAACACTGGCGCTGGTTGCCAACTCAGTCTCAATCTGAGTTTCACTGTTATCACCAATGTCTGCTGCTTGGATTGGTCTTGTCACTGCATCCATGCACAACGTGCTAAGTGGTGCGAGGAGAGCTAGAGGGAGAAGGCGTGTCACGAATAGCGTTGAGATTCGCTGAAACTTAGGCGCATCCCTCTGCTCCTGCTGCTGAATCTGATCCCATCCGTGCTGGTTTTTGCATGATGCCCTTGGCGATTTGATTGGATGCAATAAAACTCGGTGGATTTTGAAATTGGTTGGATTGATGACTTTGCGTCTTCGTGGAAGCTTTGGCCTGGCTTGGCTGCTTGGATGTGCCTCTCTCTTGGCTCCTTCCGTTGCTGAAGCGCAAGACAAGGCTCAGTTTCTGGTCTCGGATCCCGGCGATTTTGATTTCACGCCTTTAGTTCACAGCGAGATTGCTCAAGCAGCTGCAGACGATCAACCTCCTGGTACAGATAACCAACCGGTCACGGTGACGCCAGGCGAATCGACCGCTGCGGAGGAGGGGTCATTGGCGAAGGCCGCGCAAAATCCGATTGCTAGCCTGATCAGCCTGCCCATTCAATGGAATAGCACTCCAAATACGCAATGGGCGCCAAATCTTTTGGATCCCAAGGCCAAGCAGAATCAGACCCAAAATGTTGTCAATGTGCAGCCTGTCGTTCCTTTCAAGGTGAGCGATGACCTAACGCTGGTGACACGCACGATTGTTCCTTTTATCTCCCAGCCCTGGGCTCAGGGAACATCGATTCAGGCGCTTGGGGATATCAATCCCTCGGTTTTCATCGTGCCGACGTTGAAGGGCAATTTCACCGTGGGTGTTGGGCCCACCGTTGTGCTTCCAACGGCGACCGACAGCAGGCTTAGTTCCGGAAAGTGGAGTGCTGGCCCATCAGCTGTTTTGGTTTACACCAAAGGCAAGATTGTTGCTGGTGGTTTGATTAACAATGTTTGGTCGTTTGCTGGTGATGGTAAGAGAAATGATGTCAATAAAATGCTGATCCAGCCTTTTCTAAATTACAACCTTCCAAAGGGTTGGTATTTGACAAGCTCTCCAATTATTACTGCCAATTGGAATACTCCGGATAATAAGGGTTGGACAGTTCCTGTTGGAGCAGGCTTTGGAAGGGTTTTTGTGCTTGGAAAGCAGCCAATCAATGCTTCGCTCAGCGCTTATTACAACGCGATTAAGCCTGAGGTGGCGGGTGAAACTCTTATGGGGGATTGGACATTGCGCGCCCAGGTTCAGTTCCTGTTCCCAACGGGTGGTTGATCTCATCAGCCTATGCCTGATGCCAAGGATGATGCTTTTGCCATCATCCTTGGCGGTGAGTGTGGCGGCTTTTAACAATCTTTCGTTCTTGGCTTGATTTTATGAGTGATACGTTCGATCGGATGGTCGTCATTCCATCGGGTGATTTCATCCTTGGTTCGGATTCTTTTTATCCGGAAGAATCGCCCGTCCGTTCCGTTCAAATCAAGTCTTTCAGGATCGACGCTTGCCCCGTCACCAATGCCGAGTTTGCCCGTTTTGTCTCTGAGACTGGGTACGTCACGGTGTCTGAAAAGCCGCCCGATCCTGTCTTGTATCCGAACCTGCCGCCGGATCAGCAGAATCCGGAATCAGCGGTGTTCATTCCGCCGCCTCCAACGGTGGATCGCAATCAACCGATGTCTTGGTGGGCCTTGATCGAAGGAGCCGATTGGAGGCATCCCCAGGGGCCTGATTCCACTATCGCCGACCGGATGGATCACCCTGTTGTTCATCTTGCCTACGAAGATTCGCTTGCCTACGCCCAATGGATGGGGAAACGTCTACCGACTGCGGATGAATGGGAGGTTGCTGCCAGAGGTGGCTTGGTTCAACAGCACTATGCATGGGGTGAGGAGATGACTCCAGGGGGTCAGTGGCTTGCCAATGTCTGGCAAGGACCTTTCCCGTGGAAGAACGAACAGGCTGACGGATGGTTTTGGACGTCTCCTGTGGGATCGTTTCCAGCAAACGGCTACGGCCTTGTTGATATGTGCGGCAATGTTTGGGAGTGGACCTCCACATTGTTCCCTGTCCCCAAAGGAGAGCAGGAGCGTCGGATCATCAAGGGGGGATCCTTCCTTTGTGCTGAGAACTACTGCCATCGCTTCAGGCCAGCGGCTTTGATGGGACAGACGATTGATACGGCAACTTGCCATATGGGATTCCGTTGTGCCGCTGATTCAGGCTGAGATTTTGCACCACTGATCGCGAATCATGAAGACGCTAAGGATCAGGTGAACCCCAGTTCCAAGCCAGACGGCGACTCCACCCGATAGCTCTCGAAAAGCTAAGGCGATCAGAAGGATTGAGGCAGCGCAGTTGTAAATCAGCAATCCACGTTTTGCAGGCGCAGGGCATGGTTTTCCCCAGCACGCCATTCCTAGTCCGATCAGCGCCAGTCCGTACAGCTGAGTGAGCTGTTCGCCTGCGTCACTGGGGGTGATCGGAACAGTAACTGCATGACCAGTGTTGGAGGCACTAGCGACACGCCTGTGACCAGTTCGATGACAGCAGCAAATCGGTACAGAAAGGAGTAAGAAGGCACGCGTCTTTCTCTCAACTTGATGTCCTAAATCAAGGATAGGTGCCGTGTGTTTTGATTTCTGCGCTCACAATTGCATGCGCTGATTCTTAGCACTCTTTTGATGGCAGAGGCTGAATTGAGTGAGCCGATTGCAGGCGGATGATCCGATTCGTGCGCAATCATCAGCTTCCGATGGCTGCTCTCGATCCAAGTAGCTAAGGGTTAAGCGGGCTCTTGCTTTGTTATGCACCGGTTTGAAATCACACTGTTGATGTTGGCTTTGCTTGGCGGGGGCTTGTCCTTAGGCCAACCCGTCAAAGCTGCGGAACCAGCACCCCACTGTGAATCCAACGTTGGATCCCCTCCTGTAGTGAAGGAATTTAAACGTGGTCTTTTGGAGGGATATCTGGCAGCAGAGGAGCGTCCCGATTCCCTGAAACTGCTCGATCCGCCCCCCACACCAGGATCAGCTGCGTTTGCTCTGGACCAAGAGGTTGCCAAGGCGAGTTTTCCTGGTCAGGGAAGTGCGCGATGGGAACTAGCGGCCCGTGATGCCGACCTCTACTTCCCAGCAGCAGCTGCAGCTTTTTCATGCTCCCTCGGGATTCAGATCTCTGAGGAGGAGACCCCTCGGCTCTACACACTTCTGCGACGCACACTGACTGATGCGGGGCTTGCGACCTACAAAGCCAAGGAGCATTTCAAGCGGCGCAGACCTTTTTTGATCAATGGGCAGCCGATCTGCACACCTGATGAACAGGAGGATCTCACCACCGACTGGTCGTATCCATCCGGCCATACCTCCGTGGGCTGGGCCTGGGCTCTAATCCTCAGTGAAATTGCGCCGAACCAACAGGATCAAATCCTCCAGAGGGGAAGGGAATTCGGTAAAAGCCGAAATGTTTGCAATGTGCACTGGTACAGCGACGTCCAGGCGGGTCTTTTAATGGGTGCTGCAACGGTGGCCCAACTGCAGGCCAATCCCGTCTTTCGTGCTGATTTGCGAGCAGCAGCAGCAGAAGTTAAGGCGCAACAAACGTTGAATCCAAGCGCCAATGGCGTTGACTGCGCGCTCGACCAGAAGGCTTTGCGTCCCTGATCGCACAGGAGGAAGCGATCGCTCATTCCCCAGCCAAACGACGTATCCCAAGACCGAGCAATGCCCTCAACTCTCGTTCTGAACGCTGATCTCGATGTCTGCCCGGCTTTGGGGACTTGGATCATCAACAACACCCAACTGCTGTCCGGGTTTTCCCTTCTGATCGCAGAAGACGTGTTGCAGGAGCTCACCAGTCGACATCCCTTAAAGGACCTTTCGATTACTGAGACTCGGGCGATTCGCCAGGGCGGCGACATCGCGATGGCCGCCACGATCCTCAATGGTGAGATCAGTGGTCTCATCCACTTCCCCTCTCCACCTGAACGTCAAGCCAGGGATGTGCTGTCTGAGCCGTTGGTGCGTGCAGCCCTGCTTCAGGATCTGCCTATCGCCCTGAATCCAGCCACGGCATCGGCACTGATGCAAGGCGTGAAGAGGAGTCGCAGGGGATATCTGATTTTTAATCCAGTCTCCGGCCAAGGCGATCCTGAAAGCGAACTGGCAGAAATCCGCGCCCATCTCGAACCGCAGTTCATGCTGCAGGTCTGGATGACGCGACCGGATAAGGATCCCTCGGAACAAGCCAAGGACTTGATCAAGGAGATCAATGCCTTCAATGCCGAAGGGGAAGGAGATTCGATCATCATTGCCTCGGGCGGTGATGGAACGGTTGGTGCCGTGGCTAGCGCGCTTCAAAACAGCAATATTCCCCTTGGCATCATTCCCCGTGGCACCGCCAATGCCTTCTCGGTGGCGCTAGGAATTCCTACAGGATTGAAGGCCGCCTGCACCAATTTGCTCCTCGGCAATCTTCGTCGAGTTGATGTCGCCTTGTGCAATAACCGACCGATGATCTTGTTGGCTGGCCTCGGTTTTGAAGCGGGAATGGTGGATAAAGCGAGCCGTGAATTGAAGAACATCCTCGGACCGATGGCCTACATCTTTTCAGGTGCTCGGCAACTGGTGGATCAGCAACCTTTCCACGCCACGATGGAAATTGACGGAAAGGAATACCGGCTCGATGCCAGCGCGATCACGATGGCTAACGCTGCTCCGGCCACCTCCCTGATGGCTCAGGGTTTCGGTGAGGTGATTCCGGATGATGGATTGCTCGAGGTGATCGTTGCTTCTCCGAAGGACCGCATCAGTGGCCTTTCTGTGCTCTCAAGTCTTGCCTGGTCAGCGATCATGAGCAGCAGCGCTAATCACAACAACAACATCGCTTGTTTTCGAACCAAGGAATTACAGATTGAGTTGGATGATGTGCAGAAACTTGTGATCGATGGTGAAGTTCTTGATGCGAAAACCATCACGCTGAGCGTGAACCCAGGAGCCTTGCAGGTGGTTGCCCCAATCCCCCTGAAATCTTGAACTTCGCCAGCGATCCCAGCATCCAGCGGAAGATCAGCAAGATGGCCGCTCGCGTGTGCTGGAACCATCCGGAGCTGAGTCGCCAGGGGATTGATCAGACCCGACTTGTGATCGACCAGGGGAATGACACCGTTGGGATCGACGATGCCTTTCACTTCTTGGTGCTAGGCGATAGTGGCACCGGTCGTCATCGCTTACACAGCCCTCCAAGGCGGATTGCTGAACGACTGCTTCCCCATAAATCGGCTGCAGCCTTTCTTCTGCACACCGGCGATGTGGTGTACCTGGTAGGCGCTATGGACCAGTACCGCGCCAACTTTCTAAGGCCTTACCGGGAATGGCTTCATTACGGCAAGGATTGGAAAACCATCAGCCCAGAAGGCTTGATGTTTAATCAGCCATTTCTGCCAGTTCTTGGCAATCACGATTACTACGATCTCTCGCTGCCTGTTGCCTTGATTGCGGGCCTCACCCTTCCCTTTCGTCGCCATTTGCAATGGTTCGATGATATCGATGCGGGATGGCGTGGCTCTCGGCAAGGCGAGGCCTATGCCTGCGTTTTTTTGGATGTTCTCAATCGAATACCGCCTGTCAAACTTTCAGACCATCTCAAGTTGCATTACAACGCCGTCTGGGATGGACATCGATGTTTGCGGTACAGGCCAGGAGTAAACACGCGCCTGCCGAATCGCTATTACCGCTTTCAACATGCCGGTGTCGATGTGTTTGCGCTCGATTCGAACACCCTGATCACGCCCGACCAAGCCACGAACAACCAGCGCAACTTGCGCAGAGATTTGCGGACGCTTGAAGAACGTCAAAGCGTTGTTTACAGGAGATTGGCGAGTAGCAGCCTGGATGAAAACCACCGGGATGACCTGTTTGATGAGTTGGAGACGCTCCAGGAGGAATGCTTCGATCTTCAGCGTCAAATCAAACAAATCAATCAGCTCAAACAAAGCGAATGGGTTGATCATGAGCAACTGGAATGGCTCAAGGAGGGCTTGATCAGATCCCATCGAGATCGATCGGTGAGGGGCAGGATTTTGACGATGCATCACCCTGCCTATGTCACCGAGAAAACAAAATGTGGTCAGGCCGATACCAAGGCAATTCGCCGACAAATGCGCGATGTTTTTGATGCCGTTGTGTTGGCCCTTGGGGAGGATCTGGGACAGGCTCGCCCAGTGGATCTTGTGCTCAGCGGCCACGCCCATTGCTTGGAGGTGATTCGCAGCCATGACACTGGACATGCAGACAGCCACATCAACTGGGTGATTTGTGGCGGTAGTGGCTACGGATTGCGAGCTCAGCGGCGGGAAGGTGCGGAGCTGACGGAACAAACCGTTGATGGCAACAGCAAGGTGGTGGCAACCAGCGAGCTGTTTATCGGGCGGAACTGGCCAGCCGCAGGTGGACGCGATAGCTATAGCGGGCTGCGGGTCGACATTGCCGAGGGGCGCCCCCTCAGCATCCGCTTAACACCTTTGGTTTCTTGCCGAGACAGCAACGGTTGGCTGGACGCAGACCCTGAGTCCATCAGGCTGCGGATGTGATCTCTCCCACGACCAGGGTGCCCTGAGGCTGGTCCTATTCGTGCAGATTTGACTCGAAAAGTCGGGCGAAGACCTAGACGCTGACCCTATAAAGCAATTTCAGCTTGAATGCTTCTTATCCCAGTGGATTGAGAAGGGATTTGATGTTGATCGAGCGGTGATTCTGATCCCATTCGATGACACCAAGTTTTGTTCAAGTGAATTTTTACTAGCTGGACTTGGCTGGGCACTCTTCATTTCCTTTCATCATGTCTGTTCGATCCCGTTTCACACGACTCTCCCAACAGGTTGCTTTGGGTGGTGGCGTTTTGATTCTTTCAACAGCATCGTTGAGCCAAGCCGCACCCAATCAAAACTCCAGGGCAGTTTTTAATCGAACCAAGCTCCCGATTGCCGAGCCAAAGCCTGAAAAGGTCACCAAGGTTCTCCCTTCAGAGGTGCCATTGCCTCCCCAGTGGGAGGTGACGGCACCAGCCGATGCCCCCAATGTGGTGATCATTCTTCTCGATGATGTGGGCTATGCAGCACCCTCCGCCTTTGGCGGTGCGGTGAACATGCCGACGGCGGAAAAGCTGGCCAATAACGGCCTTCGCTACAACAAATTCCACACCACAGCCCTGTGTGCACCGACTCGGGCGGCTTTGAAATCCGGACGTAATCACCACAAGGTCAATACGGGATCGATCCCAGAGATCGCCACTGGTTATGCGGGGAATTCCACCGTGGTGCCGGACTATGCCGTGCCAGTTGCAGAAATTCTGAGGCTCAATGGTTACAACACAGCGGCCTTCGGTAAGTGGCATGAAACACCAGGCCGTGAGACCACGGCAGCCGGCCCTCAGACCCGTTGGCCAACGCGCCAGGGCTTTGAGAAGTTCTACGGCTTTGTTGGAGCGGAAGACAATATGTGGGAACCCACCATTCACGATGGTGTCACCGTTGTGGATGCTCCGAAGAAAGATCGGTATCACTTCACAGAAGACATGACCGATCAGGCGATCGGCTGGGTTCGCCAACAGAAATCAATCAAGCCAGATAAGCCATTTTTTGTTTATTACTCTTCAGCGGGTGCGCACTCCCCGCATCATGTGGGTCCGGAGTGGATTGCCAAATACAAAGGCAAGTTTGATGAGGGCTGGGATGTTCTTCGAGAGCGCAATCTCAAGAATCAAATCAAGGCAGGGATTGTTCCCGAAGGCACGCAGATGGCCAAGGCGCCAGACAGTATTCCCAAATGGGATAGTCTCACGCCTCAGCAGCAGCGAATCTATGCCCGTCAAGCAGAAGTTTTTGCTGCCTTTACTGAGCACTCCGATCACGAAGCCGGGCGTTTAATCCAGGCGATCGACGATCTTGGCGAGCTAGACAACACGTTGGTGATTTACATCACTGGTGACAATGGCGCCAGTGTTGAAGGCGATAGGAGTGGACATTGGAATTGGAACCACTACCTCAATGGTGTGCCAGAAACGCCTGACGAACAGGAAGCCAAGCTTGATGAGTGGGGCGGACCGACGACCTATCCCATGTATCACATGGGCTGGGCGATCGCCTTTAATTCACCCTTTGCTCTCTCCAAACAGGTTGCTGGTGATTTCGGAGGAACACGCAACGGCACGGTGATTCATTGGCCGAAACGCATCAAATCAGGTGGGGGTGTACGGACTCAGTTCTCGCATGTGAATGATGTGGCCCCCACGATTCTTGAAGCGGCCAATCTGCCAATGCCAACCATGATCAATGGCATCCCACAGATCCCAATGCAAGGAACCAGCCTGCTCTATACATTCGATAATCCAGGTGCTAAAGAAAGGCACAACACGCAGTATTTCGAGATTATTGGTAATCGCGGCATCTATCACAATGGTTGGATGGCACGGACCACCATCATGTATCCCTGGATGGCGCCGAAGAGAATGAACACGGTTGCGGCAGATGATGGTTGGCAGCTGTATGACACCACAGTTGATTTCAGCCTTTCGAATGATCTGGCTGCGCAATATCCTGATCGTCTTGAGGCCCTTAAGGCGAAGTTCATGGAGGAGGCGATTGAGAATCAGGTGTTGCCACTGGATGATCGTCTTCTCGAGCGTCTTGTGCCTTCTGTTGCAGGGCGTCCAACACTTTTAGGTGATCGAACCTCCATGGATTTGTATCCCTATGCCTGGAATATGGTTGAAGACTCGATCCTCAATGTGAAGAACGTGTCGAACAGTGTGACGGCATTTGTTGATGTGAAAGGGGGCGATGAAGATGGCGTGATTTTTTCGCAGGGTGGTCGATTTGGTGGTTGGTCGTTGTACGTTGAAAACAACAAGCCTGCTTACACGTACAACTATATGGGCCAGCTCTTCACTTTTAAGAGTAATAAAGCTCTGCCTATGGGGAAATCAGTTGTTCGTTTCGAGCTCGACTATGACGGAGGCGGCACAGGAAAAGGAGCAGATGTTCGGATGATCCTCAACGATGTTGTTGTGGCTGAAGGTCGTTTAAACAAGACGATTGCATCCCGCTTCTCGATTGATGAGGGCGCAGATGTTGGCCTCGACCGCGGATCTGCGGTAACGGTTAAAACGATCGGACCTCGTCGCTATAGCGCTTACGGCGGCCAGATCGATAAGGTTACGCTTGAGATTTATCCCAAGCCAAGTGATGCGAAAATCTGATTGTATTGATCACTTCATTCGATAGCGGTGGTGTTTCCTTTCGGGGAAGCACCACTTTTTTTGTTTGGTGATTGTCTTAATGCGAGTGATTGCGTTGATACATTCCAGAAACAATGATGGTGAGCGAGGTGGTGAGACGGCTTGAGAGCGTTCGCGCTTCTTCTAAACCGCCCAACACAAAGGCGACACCTACGATTACCCCGAAAACGCCGGTCAATGTTCCACTGAGCGTGCGCAACAAGTCTCCGATGGATCGCCCTTCAACGGCATCTGGATTGATGCCGACCCGACTTCCCGAAAAAAGCCAGTGATTCAATGGTGGAGACTTATGTTGATGAACATTATTTACTATTGATGAGGCTTCAAATCGGTTTGAGCGTTTTTATCTGAATCTGTTTGCATGGAAGTGATTTGAATTTATTCAATTTGTGATGCCTGCAATGAGGCTTTTTCGCCATTTCATGAAGGGTGCTGACCCTACAGCTGTGATAACCACGTATCCCACAACTGCGGCTTTGAGATCAAGTGCTTGAGGAGCGATCTGTTGAATGATTAATAGCGCTAAGCCTGGATTACGCATGGAAAGCACTAGCGGAATAGTGCTGCGCTCGACGCTATTTTTACCCGCTACAGCAAGGCCTAAAGCCAGTCCGATCCAAGTCAGTATGAGCATGACCAAAGCGCCTCTGAGATTGCCAATAAGCATTGGAGTTACCTTTGGTAGAGCCACAATCAGGATCAAACTCAATAGAATCAATAGCAGAGCTGTAGCTATTTTTTGAACGAGCGAATTCCAGTGTTCGGCCCATTCACTCCACCATCGTCGTAGTGATACACCCAGCAGGAGTGGAATCAACTGCACGGTAAAGATTTGGAAGGCAATATCTTGATTGGAAACACTCCAGATTGTTTCTCCTGCTTCTGTTGGCAGTTGATTGACCCACAGCGGCACGCTGACGATCGCTGCACATGCCGACCAACATTGCAGCCGTGTTGCTAATTCAGGGTTATCAGCGAGTTGTCGGCTCTTCAAGGCGATCATCGGAGCGCTTGGACAGATCGCCATCAGCATGATCGCTGTTTTGACGGCGGTTGAAAGTCCATCACCCAGTGGTGATGCCAGCACTAAAAGAGCAGATAGGGGAATGCCAACGCAGGTGGCAAGCAACACGCGAATGAGAAATCCCGGCCGTCGTCTTAGAAGTCCGAATTGGATGCTGGGCAGATTGAGGCCCAGGGACACCATGATGAAAAAGAGAGCTAGCGATATCAGCAATGACATGGAAGAGGGGGTGGATTGAGTAGGGAGGTGGAGATGGCTTGGGCCTATGCAAACTCAGCCAGCAGCAATAGAAAGGCAATTACTCCAATTGGCTCGACTTGGTAGTGGTAGCTGTTGCTTCTCAGCCGGGCCAGTTCCTTTTTGTGTTGCTGTAAAGCTTCATGCACCTCATATCAAGAGGCTTCACCTTCGGGGAATCCGTAGAAATCATCGAATCCAAGAACCGTCCGCACAAGGGTTGCCTGTGACTGGCAGCCTTTTGGGATCGGGTAGCGGACTATGTATGTCTACTCCTGCGCAGTCGTTCCGGCCTTGCTGACCGTCGACTTGGCAGGAAACGGCATGATCAATCCTTCGATGTTTGAATGGTTGCCCATGGATGAGACTGATGGCAATGATCAGTTATTTGATCAGCCAGTTGTTGACTTCAGCCAGGTCTCACTTGGGCTTTCTTCAAACAGGTGTTGGTAGGCCTTGGCAAAATGACCTCGACTTTGAAAGCCATAGTGTTGAGCCACTTGGGTGATGGTTGTGAAGTTTTCGGCCGCACGTGCTTCGGTTGATCGCAGGATCCAATTCACTTGTTCGAGCCGTACCCGTTTCATCATTTCCATCGGACCCATCCCCAAGGATTCCTTGGTGCCCTGGATCAGAGTTCGCCTTGATGCAAATAGTGATTCACTGATTTGATCAAGGTTGCAGTTGTTTCGTGAATTCTTAAAGGCAAAATCTACAAATTCCCTGACAAGTTCCTGCCGGGCAGATGGAGCATAGCTTAGGTAATTCACATTGGACTTGTCTCGAAGAACATGCAAGAATGACCGATATAAATGATTCGTTATCTCTCTTTGCTGCTGCATTGTAACGACTGGAGTGACAAGAAGAGTTTGAAGTTTTTTGCGAAATTTTTCATGCATTGCAGGCGTTGTTTGCAATGCATTGTTGGCTTCAAGGTGTTCGATGAGCTCTTCTGCTCCGCAATGGGCGATGAATGCATTGAATCGACTGACAGACAGTATTACCAGATAAGTGGTTGTATTGGCTGTGAGCTGGAAATGGGATTCCTTTTGTCCCTGGCGAAATCCGTTGAGGGAGTAGGGCGCAATGGGCTTATTGAACATTAGGTGTTCATCGGCCAGCCCAGTGGCTTCAAAACAAAAACTCATGCAGTCCAATCCTCTATCTCCATTCAGAAGTAACCTCTGATTGGTGCGGATTTCGAGCAGGCACATGCTGCCTAAATTGGTCTGCGTGAACTGCCCGTTTAGGGCCCCACGGCTAACTTGAACGGCATCAAATGCTTTGCCTATCTGTTGAAACAGCTGCTTCAGTTCGCTGGCAGAGCGAAATGCAGTTATTTGGCTATGAATGTTCTTGGAACCAGTCGACGGCTGTGCGGAGCTTCCAAGGCTGGCATGGCTGATGAGTCTGGTAGGCAAGAGTTTCCCTTGGATTTGTTTATTGTATCAACTTTTTCTTTTCAGATAGGATTTGATGAACTTTTTTTATGGGCGTTCATTGCTGCATTGCTCGATCATTCAGCTCAGGTTCAGGCTTTGACATCCATTGCCTGTTGAGCGTTGGCTTTCGATAGCGTTTGTCTAGGCGTTTCGCCAAAGTGGTTTTGATAAGCTGCTGAAAAATGTCCACGACTTGAGAAGCCAAAGTGATTAGCAATATCACCTACTTTCTTTAAATCTAATGCTGCACGTAATTCACTGCATCTGAGGTGAAAATTTACTTCTTCTAATCGAATTAAGCGCAGCAACTCCATTGGCCCTATGTTGAAATTTTCTTTGCAGCCTTGTATGAGGGTGCGCCGTGAACTAAATAAAATGTTGCTGATCTCATCGAGTCTGACGGGATTGGAGCTGTTTTCGAATCCCCAGTTGATGAGTTCGTAAATAAGTTTTTGGCGTGGTGCTATCTCGAACGACTTGAAATTTTCCTCGTCTGTGGATTTGAACGCTTCAAGCATTAGCGTGAAAATATGTCCAGTGTGCATTGAGCGCAATTCTGCATTATTTAATGGGTTGTTTAAATACCAGAGAAGCTGTTTTGAAACCTTGGAGTATTGTTCAGGATTGAGTCGGAGCGAATTGCATGTGTAGAGATTTTCAAGTAATTCAAGCTCTCCGTAGCACTCCAGAAAACTGCAGAATTTTTTGGCTGATGTGATCGCAATAACGGTTGTTGAACCTGCTGTTAATTGGAAGTGGCTTTCATTGAGATCAGGTTTGAATCCATGGAGTGAATGGGGTTCAATAGCCCGGCAGAAGATTCGATGATCGTCGAAATTGCCGCTCGTTTCTAGGCTGAAAGTGATGGAATCTGATCCGCGCTCACCATTGAGTAGGAGCAGCTGATTGGTCTGAATGCTGATGATGCTGAGATCTTTGAGATGAACCACCGAAAAGTGGCCTTGAAGCGGGCCGGCTGACAGCTGCAGAACATCAAAGCTTTTGCCCAGCCTTGACAGGGCTGTTGCTAGCTCGCTGGCGCTACGGAAACTTGTGCTCCAGCTGAGGCTTGGAGAGGTTGATGGGGGGATGGAGAGGTGGCTGGTCGTCGCGCTGGCAACTTGCAACACGCGATGCCCTCCGCAACATTCAGGCAGATTATGCATAAATTTTCCGAAGCCTGACGAGTTGCTCCCAAAAGTGCGGATTTGCGAAACAATCGGGTTTCGGCGTTGGCTGCAGATCTGTTGCCGCCGCATTTAGCTGCAAATTCTTGCTGATCTGGGTTGTTTTTCTGAGGTGGTCTTGTCCGTATCCAGCCTTTCTGACGTGCTTGTGGCCGGTGGATGCGTTCGCCCCACCACGCTGCTGGCGGGTTTAAGGCATGGCGCTGTGGTCCCTCAGCGTTTCGCCGTTGCCCTGTTGCTGTCGGGCAGTGGCTTGCTGGTGGAACCGTTTGCCTGGTTGCAAACCCTCTGGTACGGCCGCGCGATTCAGGCCTGTGCATGCCCTGATGACCCGGTGGTGGTGATTGGCCATTGGCGCAGTGGCACCACCTATCTGCATCAGTTGTTGGCGGCTGATCCCTGTGCCGCCACTGCTCGCAATCAGCTCACCGTGGCACCGCAGGCTGCCTTGGTGCTGAAACCGTTGTTGCGAGCTTTGTTGAAGCGCACGATGTCGCAGCAGCGACCGATCGATGCGGTTCCTTGGGGCCCAGAGGATCCCCAGGAAGATGAGGTGGGTTTGGCGCGGCTCACCATGGACACCAACATGGCGGGTATTGCCTTCCCACAGCACTACTTAAGGAATTTCCGTCGCAGTGTGCTCAATAGCTCTGCTGCTTTTGAACGTCACTTGCTGGAGTTCACCCGGCTCACTTGGTTGTACGAGGGAGCTGGTAAGAAGCACCTGGTGATCAAAAATTCAGCCCACACCGCTCGGGTTGGCTTGTTGCTCCGTTTGTTCCCGCGCGCGCGTTTTGTCTACTTGCACCGTCGCCCGATCGATTCGGTTCGTTCCTTAACGCAAGTGAAACAGCGCCTGGTGCAGTTGGTGGGTCTGCAAGAGCCTCCATCCAATCTCCGGCAAGTGGAGGAAACAGCGGCAGCCCACGACCAATTGCAAGAGGCTTTCGCGCGATCGCGGCATTTGATCCCCAAGGGGCAGCTGGTGGAAATCGCTTACGACGATTTGGTGCAGTTACCTCTGATCACCTTGGAGCGGATCTATGGCGCTCTTGGGATCAGCGGATGGAGCACGGCAGGCGATGCGATTGCGGCGCGTATTGCCAAGGCCCAGGCGTATCAAGCCGAGCCTGTTGTTTTGGAACCGGCCGCTGAACAACGCCTGCAGGATTTGTTCAGCTGAGCCGGTGTGATCCTCTACTGACCGAAGGCCACCTGACAGGCCGCATTCAGCAATTGGGCCTCGTTTGCATTCCGCGGTGTTCCGCCGTTGAGCGTGCCATCGCGGCAGTTGGCGTTGAAGCGCACGGTGTCGTAACCGTTGTCGGCTTCAAAGCTCACCACGTCACCAGTTGCGGTCACGCTTGGGTAGTAGAGCGAGTAATCCGAGTTTGGGACTTCGATGTAGCTCACTTGGCTGGTTTGCGCTGAATTCACCAGGTTGTTGATGGTGGAAAAGGTGGCCATCCCAGCAAGACCCCAGGCAGCTGCTTGGCCGGGGTACCAAAGCCAGTTGTTGTAATAGGACCCGCCGTACCAACCGTTGTTCCAGGGGCGGTTGTTGTACCAGCTCGATCCGCTGTACCAACCATTGCCGTAGCGATCCCAGTTGTTCACGGCATCGCGGCGGGTCTCTGAGCGGTTGTTCACCCGATCATTGCGGCCGCTTTGGCGTGTATCTGTGCGGCTCGTGCGTCCCTGCTGACGGGAATCAATGTTGCTGTTGAGCGTGTTTTGGCGCGTTCCCCGGTTGTCTCCGCGGCTGGTTTGACGCTGATCACGGGTTCCGGTACGCGCGCTTTGCCGATTGCTGCTCGTGCTGCTGCGGGTGGTTTGGCGGTTGCTGCTGGTGGATTGGCGCGTGCCCTGGCGGCTGCCGCTGTAGGAACTGAAACCGGTGCGGCCACTACTGGAGCGACTGCTGGAGCGGGAACCACTGCTGCGAGAACCACCACTGCGAGAACCACCACTGCGAGATCCACCACTTCTGGAGCCGCCGCCACCTCTGGAACCACCGCCTCTCGATCCACCGCCGCGTTGGCTGATCAGGAGCTCTTCTGTGGCAGACGTTGGTGCTGCCTCAAGGATGAGACCACCATTGGGCTCAAAGGCGGAGAGGGCTGCTGCAGGTTGCAGCATCAGCAGGACGCCGATCGCTCCTGCTAGGCCTGTCTTTCTGGCTTTGTTTGTCATTTTTGAATGGCCTCCATGAGTCGATCACAACCGTTGTCAAAGCAAGCCACGTCCACGCGTCCGTTGTCTGCAAAGGCCATGCCGAGACGGGTGCGGCCTTGAATGGCATGACCGCCTTGGGTCAGGACATCGGCCAGGAAAGTGGGATTGTTGACGCAAAAGGCCTCGCTGTTGAAGCAAAGCTGTTCGGTTTTGAAATTGATGGTGGCGTTTTTCACCGATGTCCAGGCTGCGCCGGCCTGGGCCCGACCTTCGATGCGGACATAGGGGTCTTCCATCACGCGGTAGCTCACCGTGCGCGATCCAAAGCGATGGCGATACTCCGTGGAATCATCCACATCCACGGCCTGCACCTGGCAGGAAAAGTTTTGGGAGGTTGGGGTGCTGCAGGTGGTGTTAATCGTGTAAAGCTCCTCGGCGATGACCGCTGGAGCAGCAAGGCCGCTGCAGAGCGCCAGCAGAGCTGTCAGCACCTTGCTTCGTTTGGAAACAAGCATGAAAAGGGTGAATGCGCGGAGGCGTATGACCTCCATCCCTTCAAGATGGCCACAGCGAGAGCGGTGTGATGAAAATGTGCACCAACGGGATCAACGAGCGTCGTCAACGCCTCCACGACATCCTGTTGGCCCTCCTGGCCCAACAGGGTGATTTAGAGCTGATGGATGCGGACAATCCCTCCGGGTTGGTGGGTGGTGGCAGCCGCGATGCGCCCGTCGACGCCGCGCGCTGGTTGGAACGCAATCGACGGGTGTTGCAGCGTTATCAAGCCCTGGTGCGCACAGCGGTCACGCTCGATGCCTTGCTCGATGCGGAAGATGGCATCGCTCAGGAACCCTCTTGATGAAGCAGTTGTTGTTCACGGCCAATGATCAGCAGCAGCAAGCTGATCGCAAACAGCAGTCCCGTGAGCACCGCCACAACTAACATCGTTCCGGCTAGCCCCTGGGTGTAGGCCTCCCGCAGCAGTGTGAGCAGTGGCTGCGACGCCGATCCCTCTAGCGAAATCGGGCTATTGCGCAAAAACAGACGAATCTGCTCATCGAGTTGCGGCAGATGCTCCAGGCCCAGTCCGGCGGCCTGCATGCGGCTGTGGAGATCATGAAACCCAAAGCCGCTGATCATCGTTCCGCTGGCAGCGAGCCCAAAGGCAAAGCCCAGCTGGCCGCTTGTGGTGCGAAAGGCCAGCACCGATCCAAAGCAATCCTCCGGTGCTTCCTGCACAAACAAAGCGGATTGAGGCACCGCCACAAAGGCCAGCCCGAGGCCAGCCAGCATCAACGCCGGCAGCAGCTGCCAATAGGGCGTTTGCACCTGCACGATCGCCATCAGGGCTAGGCCAAGCACCAGCGCCAGGCTGCCTCCCGCCATCAACACCAAGGTGCGCCGGCCCGGCCCCATCCAGCGCCCGGCGTAGATCCCCGCCAGGCCAAAGCAGATCAGAAAGGGCAGCTGAGCGAAGGCCACCGCACTGGTGCTGTAGCCCTGCACCAACTGCCAGAAGTTGCTGGTTTGCAGTTGCACCACCGCCTGCGCCACATTCCAGCCGATCCCGTTGATCACCGCGGCGGCAAAGAAACCACGGAGGTAGAGCCGGGGCGGAAAGATCGGTTGGCGGCTGCGGCGCTCAATCGTGATGTGCAGCACAAATAACAGCAGTCCGCTGCAGGCCGGCAGCCAGAAGCTGGGGCTGCGCAGCCCTAAGGCGGCGTGGTTGATGCCAAATAAAAACAGCACCATCGCGATCGCGATGCTCGCCAGGCCGGGAAGGTCGGGCTTGAGAGCGCGATTGCCTGGAATCGCTGGCAGCAGGGCGGGCAAGAGCAGCAGGCTGCCGCTGCAAATGATCGGCACCAGCAAAAAGGCCAAGCGCCAATGGATTGTGGCCATCCAGCCACCGATCAGCGAGCCGCTGATGAAGCCCACCACGATCAGCAGATTCCAGAGGCCCAGGGCGGCGCTCACGCCAGCGGCGGGTGTCACGAAGCGCACGCTGGCAAAG
This sequence comes from Synechococcus sp. WH 8016, assembly GCF_000230675.1. Taxonomy (NCBI): domain Bacteria; kingdom Bacillati; phylum Cyanobacteriota; class Cyanophyceae; order Synechococcales; family Synechococcaceae; genus Synechococcus; species Synechococcus sp. WH 8016. The sequence goes on from NZ_AGIK01000008.1 coordinate 46,034, forward strand.
GTGCCGGTGAGCACCGAGCCGAGGGCGATGCCGGTGAGGGCCCGGCCGAGCAGAAACAGGCCCGGTTCGCCAGCCAGCATTGAAAGCAGATTGCCCACTAGAGCCAGCAGCAGGGAGGCCGCCAGCACCCGTCGCCGTCCAAAACGGTCGCCGAAAAAGCCCATCACCAACACCGATGCGGCTTGGGCCAAGGTGGAGACGCTCGCGCCCAGGGCCAACACAGCGCCATGCATCTGCAGGGCATCGCTGGCTTTCACCAAGGCGATGTTGGCCACGCTGGGGTCGATCAGCTGCAGGCTGGCGAGGATGCCCAGATAGGGGATGCAAGCAAGCGATTGCCATTCCCTCAGACTGCCAATTCTCACTGGGTTCTCACGCGTTCTCAATCAGGTCTTGGTCAACGGCCAAAGGGGCTGGCGGTTGCTGCCGATGACCCTTTGAAGGATGCAGGGGTGAAGGGTTCAGTCGTCTTGCTCCTAGCAAGGCCCTGGCTCTTCTGGCCAGCTCTGGCAATCTGGGTCCACTTTCGGCCTCTGCATGGCACCGCTCGGACTGTCCGCATTGCGTTCACGGCTGAGCCGCGGCTCATCAGGGAAGGGTTGGCAACCACCAGAAGCCAGCTGGAGCCGCTCCTTTGGTTTGGGCTGGTCGTCTCCGTTCACGGTGCGCTATGCCAGCAATCTCGACGACGGCCCCTGGCATGGGATGCCCCTAGGGGGCTTTGGAGCCGGTTGCATTGGCCGTAGTTCCCGGGGTGATTTCAATCTCTGGCACCTCGATGGCGGTGAGCATTGGTACGGAAGCATTCCCGATTGCCAATTCGCGCTCTGGGAAAAGCAAGACGATCAGGTGCGTGTCCATGCCTTGGCCACAGAGCCAACGCGCGATGACTCCAGGCCGGAGTCGGGCAAGCCGCTCAGCAGCTGGCAGTGGTATCCCGCCAGCACGGAGGAGAGCAGCACCGGTACCTATGCCGCTCGCTATCCCCTCAGTTGGAACCACTACGAGGGGGTGTTTCGCGCTGAAGTGAGTTGCGAGGCGTTCAGCCCGATCCTTCCTGGGGATTACCAACGCAGCAGTTATCCGGTGGCGGTGTTCCGCTGGACCCTCACCAATCCCACCACCAAGCCCTTGGAGGTGTCGCTGCTGCTGAGTTGGCGCAACACGGTGGGCTGGTTCACCAATACCGATTCCTCGGCGGAGGTGCATTTCCGCGACGACGGCAGCCCCGAGCACAATTACGCCCCGGCGATTGGAGTGGGCGAGGGCCAGAGCAACCGCTGGATTGATGGCGATGGTCTGTGCGGGGTGCTGCTCGATGGCAAGCGTTCAACACCGCTGGCGGAAGGGGAAGGACAGTGGTGTTTGGCCCTGCCAGACAGGCTGGATGGTGTGGAGCTAATGCGCTGCAGCCGTTGGGATCCCAGCGGTGATGGCGCTGAGCTTTGGCAGCCGTTTGCCGCTGATGGGCTGATCCCCGATAGCAACAACGATCGCGCCAGTCGGGCGGGAGAGCACGCCAGTGCGGCGATCGCCGTGAAACTCACCCTGGCGCCAGGGGAAACCCGCGAGATTCCGGTGGCGATCAGCTGGGATCTGCCGGTCACGAGCTTTGCGACCGGGGTGCGGGACCTGCGCCGTTACAGCGATTTTTATGGCGCTGATGGCTGCCATGCGGCGGCGATTGCGGCAGAAGCCCTGCGCGATTGGCGCTCGTGGCACGAGCAAATCGAAGCCTGGCAAGCGCCGGTGTTGGCGCGCAAGGAGCTTCCCGAGGAGCTGCGCATGGCGCTGTTCAATGAGCTCTACGACCTCGCCAGCGGCGGCAGCCTCTGGACGGCCGCCACCACCAAGGATCCCTACGGCCGCTTTGGGGTGCTGGAGTGCCTCGACTACGCCTGGTACGAAAGCCTTGATGTGCGTTTGTACGGCTCCTTTGCGCTATTGCAGCTCTGGCCGGAGCTGGATAAGGCGGTGATTCGCAGCTTTGCCCGAGCGATTCCAGCGGCCGATGCCACGCAACGGCCGATCGGTTGGTATTTCACCCAGGGCCGCGGCCGGGTGGAAGCGGATCGCAAGGTGAAAGGGGCCACGCCTCATGATTTGGGGGCACCGAATGAGGTGCCGTTTGATGCCACCAACTACACCGCCTATCAGGACTGCAATCTCTGGAAAGACCTCGCCAGTGACTACGTGCTGCAGGTGTGGCGCACCTTCAAATTGGCTCCCACCGGAGAAGACTTGAGCTTTCTGGCGGAGTGCTGGCCTGCGGCGGTGCAGGCCCTCCATTACCTCAAGCAATTTGATGTGAATGACGATGGCCTGCCCGATAACGGCGGGGCGCCGGATCAAACCTTTGATGATTGGCCGCTCAAGGGGGTGAGTGCTTATTGCGGTGCACTTTGGATTGCTGCGTTGGAAGCTGCGCTAGCGATGGCCCAACGGCTGCAGTTGGAGCTGGGGCTTGATACCGGAGACGAGCAGCACACGTTCAGTGGCTGGCTGGAGCAATCGCGCGCCAATTTCGACACGCTCCTCTGGAACGGTGAGTACTACGACATCGATGCCGAAAGCGGTACGCCCGTGGTGATGGCCGATCAGCTCTGCGGTGATTTTTATGCGCGCTTGCTGGAGTTACCGCCTGTGGTGAGTGAGGCCAACAGCCGCAGCACCTTGAAGGCGGTGAAGGAAGCCTGTTTTGACAACTTTGCTGGCGGATTGCTCGGGGTGGCCAATGGCTTGCGCCGCGATGGCACGCCCTTGGATCCGAATGGCACCCATCCTTTGGAGGTGTGGACGGGGATCAACTTTGGAATCGCCAGCTATTACCGCTTGATGGGGGAGGGCCCAACGGCAGAAGCGATCTGCTCCGCGGTGGTAACCCAGGTGTATGCCGGTGGCTTGCAATTCCGCACGCCAGAAGCGATCACGGCCGTGAACACCTTCAGGGCTTGCCACTACCTGCGGGCGATGGCGATTTGGGGCCTTTGGGCCACGCACACGGATTGGGAAACGATTCCGGGCGCGCAGCGGGGATGAAGCCGTGCTCCAGCTACTTTGATCGTGTACGCTTTTGCGTACGTATTGATCATTGGGGTTGAAGTGGCTTCGATTTCCGTGACTGAAGCGCGCAAGCGTTTGTTTGCCTTGGTGGATGAAGTGGGTGAATCCCACGCACCAGTGGAGATCCACGGCAAGCGCGGCAATGCCGTGTTGGTGTCGGAGGAAGATTGGAAGGCGATTCAAGAAACCCTTTATCTCACCTCGATTCCCGGCATGCGGGAGTCGATCCTTGAAGGGATGGCAGCACCGGAATCTGCGCTCAGTGAGACCCCTGGCTGGTGAGCTGGCGCGTGTTGTTTACCCGCCAGGCTCAGCGGGATGCCCGCAAGCTCGGTAGCGCCTCTCCTGCGTTGAAGGCCAAAGCTGAACGTTTGCTTGCCTTGCTCCAAAGCGATCCTTTTCAGAAGCCTCCTCCCTATGAAGCCTTGGTTGGAGATCTCAAGGGTGCCTATTCCCGCCGAATCAATATTCAGCACCGGCTTGTCTATCAGGTGCTTGAAGACGAGCAGATCGTGAAGGTGTTGAGGCTTTGGACTCACTACGCATGAGGATTGGCCTTGCCGGCTTGTTCTGCACGCCATAGGGTTTGAGCATGCACGCGACTGGAACCACAACCAAAAATGCTGTGGCCGCGATTCGAGAGCGGAAAAGGGAGGAGCGCGTCCAAGCCCTCAGGAGCAAAGCCAGCTCATTGCTTTCACATTTTGATGGGTGCAGCCTCTGGTTATTTGGCTTCTTGGCGCGGGGAGATTGGGATGCTTTTTCGGATGTAGATGTGCTTGCGGTCGGCCGTGATCAGGAATGTGCTGATCGATTGTCGGATCAGGTTCTTGCCTGCGGGATGGCGGATGACGTGATCGCGCTCACCGTGCAGGAGTGGCAAAAGTTGCGCCAGGGGCATGACCCCTATTGGCGTGCGATCGCTGTAGATAGCGTCTGCCTGGGCGATCGATGAGTGCACGGATCGACGTCATGGTGCAGTACAGCGAAGTCCAGCAATGACAACACAACTCGCTTTTCAATCGTCGCTGCCACGTTCGGGATCGACTCTGTTCAGCAACATCGTGGGGCAGAACCCTGCCTTTCATGTGACCCCAACATCGGGGTTGTTGGATCTGCTTTATGTGGCCCGCGGGCAGTTCAGCCGCGGCGAGGAATTTAAGGCGCAGAGCCGAGAGGAGATGGAGCGGGCCTTCATCGGCTTTTGCCGCGGAGGGCTGGAGGGCTATGCCAGTGCCCTCACGGATAAGCCCTGGCTGTTGGATAAAAGCCGCGGTTGGAGTGTGCATTACGCCTTCCTGGATGCGTTTTATCCCAACCCCAAAATTGTGTGCATGATCCGCGATCCCCTCGACATTCTCTGTTCGATGGAGCGCAATTTTCGCAAGGCAGGATTGCGTGATCCCGGGATGGTGAATCACAGCGAGATGCTGAACACCAGCTTGGAAAAACGTTTGGATCATTGGGTGGTGTCGCCGCCGGTGGGTTTGGCGATGGAGAGGTTGCAGGAAACGTTGCGCCAGGGCATTGATCAAAAGATTTTGTTCATTCGCTATGAGGATTTATGCGCTAACCCGCGTTTGGAACTGGAGCGTTTTTATTCCTATGTAGGCCTCCCCTATTGCCCTGCCCATGATTTCAACCATGTGGAGCAAATCACTGTTGAAGATGATGAGGTGTATGGGGTGTTTGGTGATCATCAGATCCGCCACAAGGTGGAACCGCAGCCCAGCCAGGCTTTAGAGGTGTTTGGACCGGGCTTATGCGATTGGATTCGTGAGCGCTACGGCTGGTTTTATGAACGGTTTGGGTGAGCTAAATGCCGAAGCGGCGCAATTGGATTCGATTCACGCGCAGCACACAGGTTTGAAGTCTCCTGGGGCGATGCGAGATTAGATCCAAATCGGTCCCAATTTCAATACCTCGCTGGACGAGTTGTATGACGGGGCTATTCAGCCTTCTCGGTGCAATCAGCCATGAGCCGAATTTTGTTCGACACCCATCTGCTGCTGTGGTGTCTCATAAACAATCTTTATACTAGTTCTTTTCGGCCTGTAGTCGCCAAATAAGGTGCGAATGATCCCACAGTTGGTTGAGTAACAAGAATTGTCCTTTAAAGCCATATCTTTGTCCTAATTCGAGACCCCAAGGATCGATCAAGCTGCCATCTATTTGGGGCCTGCGAGCGAAGTAGCTCACAGTCGTGTCGGTAATAATGTTTACGTGAGTTGGGTCTTGGAAGCATTCAGGATGTGGGAATGCAGGGGTTCGTGCGTAAAATATACCTTGAGGTTTCAAGACACGCCAAATTTCGCTCATCGTTTCAATAAAAGGGTTCGTCATTTCACCATCCTTCCAAAGTGATCTCGGTAAATGTTCTAGAAAGTCAAAAGCAGTTACAACATCAACACTGGAGTTTTCAAGAGGGATCGTTTCTATGCCGACCCAGCAATTCAATACATTTTCGCCTATTGCTTGAGAATCAATCCCAATGACGCGATCAGCGTTAAAAGGATTGGCTGGATGAGGACCGCTCCCTAGATCGAGAGCAATGGTTTCGCTCATGTCAAAGCCTCCTCTAAGTCTTTGTATAAAACTTGATCCACTGAAAAGCCCATCGCACCCATTAATCGTTGTCTAACTAGTAGCTCCTCTTCCTTGCTGAGCAAGCCATTGGAGAAACGCTTTTCTAGGGAGCTAAAGGCGCGGACGTGGGTGAGAGGGGTGCAATCGATGGCAGCAAATCTCCAAATATTGAGGTGAGCGGCGCAGAGAGGCATCGCGAATCGATCGAGGCCATACCCACTGCGTACGCCTTGGAGAAACGGCATGGAGGCATCGAGCAAATCACGACGCAAAAAAGGAGCCATGATTTCAATAATCGGTACTCTGTGCAGACTGCTGCCCACCCTTTGGCGTAACCAGCCGTATTCCTGGCAAAGGCTGCTGCTAAAACTCACCGCCGGCTGGGCGGCACTGAGGTTGTAAATGCGAGCTGTGGCCAACAAGGTTTGGATGTCGCTGCTGCGCAGCAAGACGTCGTCATCAATGAAGCCCATGTAATGACCAGGCCCAGGAGGAGGGAGCTGGCGCCAGGCTTCTTCCATCAGATGGCCTTTGCATTCAGTGGCCACACTGAGCACCTCAAACCCGTGGGGGTTGCTGCCCGCTTTGAGGCCTTCACCCGTCCAATCAAAGAGCACCACCCGGCAGGGCAAGGGTTGATCCAACACCACGCAGTGCTTGCCGCGTTCACAGGCAATCACCACCAGGTCCTCGGCGCTGGCCCCTGGATTCACGATTGGAGCCCCTGCGTTGATCGGATCGTGTTGTTCAAGCTGCTGAACAGCAGCCAGCATCTCTGGCAAAAACTGATCGCTATGGCTGCCCAGCACCCAACGGGCCCATTGTTGGCGTTCCGCTTCCGGGCGATCTCGCATCAAGGGAGGGAAGTTGGGTGTGGGAAGTGTCATGGTTGAGACCCGTGAGGCGCCGCCTCCGCCACACCTCCCAGCAGCCGCTGGGCTAATTCCAGAAAGGCCCAATCGGCGGCATAAAAGCGATGCAATGCAGCAATGGCTTCTGGGCTGAGTTGATCCCGGTGCAGACGTCTCCAGGGATTGGCTTGTTCCAGGTTTTGGGACACATGTTGCGGGGTGGTGTCGAGCTGGATGCCAGCGGATTGGCCCCATTGCTGTAGGAGCCAATCGATCTGCTCCATGCCCAAAACAGTGGCGTAGGGCCGGGGGTCGCCGCCGAGATAGCTCACCTGGGGAATCGTGTGGTGGCTCCAATCGAGATGGCACTGAATCCATGCCGGTAGCTGCAGCGCAGCGGCATTCATGGCCTCTACAGGATCAACGTTGTCGTCAAAGCTGCGTACCCCTTGCTCTGCAAACAGCTGTTGGTGGAAGGCAAGCGCCTGTTCGTAGGCCTGTGGGTTGCCTTGGCAAAGATCATCAAATTTGGCATGGATGCGGCCGCTGGTGAGCTCTATCAAGTGGCTGCGACAGGCCGACACGTAGCGATCAATTGGATCGCGCCAGATCGCTACCAAGGCTCGGTGCTCTGCGACGGCGCTGAGCTCAGCTGGCCGCAGCCAGTGGGTGCTGGGCAATACGGCCTGATGGATGTCTGCAGTGAGCTGTGCCGTAGGTGTCCCCTGCAGTTGCAGCCAGGCGCGCTTGAGAGTGGAGCAGCCATTTTTAGGAATCCACACCAAGCCAGCATCGGCGCCTAGAGGCAGCAGGGGCGTAAGGGTTTCGCCTTGGCGCAAGCGCAGCTGAATCTGGGCCCAGTCTTCTCCGCTTTGAGCACGCAACCCTGGAATCGGATCGCTGGCTAGTAGCTGAAGAGGTGCTGAGGATGAGCTGTTCATCAGGCGGCCGCGCTTGATTGCTGGGCCAACGGCAAAATTTCGCTGGGTTGTTGGCCCACGCTTGGTGTTCGCCGGCAGATGGTTTCCACTGCGGTTTGGAAGGCCTCTGCCACGCTTTTATCAAGAAAAAGGCGCTGCTTGCGTTCTTGAATCGCTTGTTTCATCGCTTGATAAAAGGCAGGATCGTCGAGCAGTTTGCTGGAGATGGCGATGTAATCGTCGGCGTTGTTGGCGATCAGCTCAGGGAGCTCGAGCACCTCGAGCATGGCCACGGTGTGGCGGCCGCGCATGAAGGCTGTGGGCAAGGTCACCACAGGGCAGTCCAGCGAGAACGATTGCAAGGAGCTGTTGCCACCGTTCCAATCGATCGTGTCGATGGTGTGGTGGCTGATCGCAAACAAACCCATGAAGTCGCCGTAATCGAGTCTGGGCAGGATGCGCAGATGGTTATCGATCTCTAAGCCGCGCTGCTCGAAATGGGGCTTCATCCGCTCGAGCAAACGCTCGGCGATGCCACCACTGCCCATGTGGCCTACGAGCACGATGAAGGCCTCGGGGTGACGTGAGGCAATCTCCGCAAAGGTCCAGTCGTTACGCGGCAGGTATTTGAAGGTGCTTTGCAGCGAATTGAGGATGGGCCGATCGCGCGGCAGGTCGTATTTGTCGTAGAGGAGCTGGCCATCGTGAATGGCGGCGGGGATTTCGTAGTTCAGTCCTGTTTTGGGAAGTCTGTACAGGGTTTCGCTGTAGTGAGCCTCATTGCCATCCGGTTCCATGTCGGCGCCCGATAAGTAGTAGTGGATGGTGCGCGAACCGCTACTAATCGGATGGCCCCAGCCCTGACCTTGCACGGGCGCGAGCTGCAACACCGAGGTGACCTTGCTCGAGGGGTGCATGCCGATATCGGTAAAGATCAAGAGATCGAGCTGGTCGTCCAGGATTTGCTGGAGCATCGCCTCGGGGTTTTCGGCCCGCAGCGGCAGATGCCGGTAGGTGCCCAGAGCCGCGAAGCGTTGGCTGCCGCTGTCTTCTCCATCAGCGGTGTTGTAGGCGAAGATCTCGTAGCCAGGATTTCCGGCAATCCCTTCCAGCCAACCGAGGGCCCAGATCGAGCCGTTGTGGTTGATCAAATGGGGGGAAATCACGCCTACGCGCAGAGGAGATGTATCGGCGGGGTTGCGTTGGGGTAGGGGTTGCATGAACGCTCCCAGCCTGGGGCGCAGGATCCGGTCAAGGATGCCGGCATAGAGCTCCTGCAAAGGCCGATCGTCTTCCATCTGATAGGCGAGATAGAAGTTGGTGAGCGACCAGGCATGGGCATAGAGCAGCTCCCAGGCGGGATCCTCCTGGGTGATTCCCTCTAGGAGCCCGTAGAGCTCTGCGCAATCATCCTCCCAGCGCTGTCGGACTGTGCTTACTTGCTCGTCTGTGCTGTAAAGCACTGGCAACGCATGCAGGCGTGCCATCAATTGCACGCGCCGATCGCTATGGCATTGATCAGCGGCGGTGAGCCCTTCCTCGTAGCGATCAAGTTCTGTGAGGCAAGCGATTGCTCCCTGCAACCCCACGACCTGTTCAAAGGCGGAGAGTCCGTTGATCGCACCAAACAGCTTGAATTGCTCTAAAGCATCGCCATGGCGTTTCTCTTGAATCAGCGCTTGGGCGAGGTTTTGGCGTGATGGCTTGAAATCGGAGGCAATGGAGAGGGCTTGGCGGTAGCTGGCCATCGCCGGCTCCATTTGCTTGAGATTGGCGTAGGCCAAGCCCATGTTGTTCCAGGCATCGGGGTAGGCAGGGGCGTGCTCCAGGCAAAGCCGAAAGGCTTCAATCGCCTCGGGGTCGCGCTTGTGATCCCTGAGCAAATTGCCAAGCGAAAAGGCGGCTTGGGAAAAGTTGGGTTGGTCACGCAGCAGCAAACGCAGTTCCCGCTCGGCGGCCTCAGGATCACCTGAATCAATCAGGGCTAGTGCTCGGTTTTGCCTCGCTTCTCCAAACCCAGGGAAGAGGGCAATCGCTTCGTTGTAGAGGCGGAGCCCCTCCTCCGTATTGCCTAAAGCGCGGCAGGCATTGCCGCCGTTGAACAACACATAGGGGGTGAGAAACCCCCTTGTTTGGGCTGCTTCATAGGAGCGCAACGCCAACTCGTGTTGATTCAGCAGGCCGTGGGCAAGGCCTTCTAAGTAAGCGATCTCACCGGCATGGGGATGGCCTTGCAGGGATGCGGTTTGATCAAGAATTTCTTGCGGCCGGTTTTGGCTTAGCGCTTCATAGAGGTGGGCCAGACCCGCTTCCGGAGAGTTGTGGTTGGGCCACTGCCCGCTGGGAGGCTGGAGTTCGGGCAAGGGAGGCTGCTGTAGCTGCTGCTGAGCGAGAGCTAACTGTTGCTGGAGATCCAGCAGTTGTTGCTGCAGTCCAGAAATCTGCAGGTGGCGATCGCGCAGCTGTTGGAGTGGATCAACAAGGGCATCTGCATCGGCTGCGGCCAGGGGGCGCACCTTGTCGCTGCGGCGGCGGGGTATGGCGTAGTTGTAAGCCTTGAGATCGTCTGCGTATAAGCGTTCAAGCAGGGCTAACCCCTCTTTGCCAAAGGCGTCGTCCCAGCGTTTGCCTAAGCGTTGGCGGTAGCGCTGGTCGTAGGTCTGCAGTTCTTTGCGAATGCGCAGCAGGCGATCCGCTGGGAGAAGTGGTTCGAGGAGGGGCGGCAACTGCTTAATCAGCTGATCACGGTCGAGCCATTGGTTAAAAAAGCTTCCATCACCAAGACACTCCGCTTGGGGCCTTAGGTGGCCATCGTTTTTTAGCAACTCCCAATGCTCGCTGAGGTAGGCGAGGAAATCATGAAAGCGGCAAGGCTCTGCTGGATTGTTGCTGCAACTGGCTTGCACCGATGCATTCAGGGGCGCGTAAGCGGGATCTGCCAGATGAAGCTTGTCGTGCCAAAACGAAAGCAAGCGCTCTCCCGGATGGCGGGTTACGGCAAGCCTTAGTGCGTGGGGATCGTCTAGAAGCTTTTTCTGCTCCTCACTAGAAAGGTCAGTGAAGGCGGGTAAGCCATGCCGATTGGCCCGGTGGATGGCAAGGGCAGGGCGCGTTTCACCGATCGCGGCGCCTTCAAATGGTTCGCGGCCAGAGGCAATCACCGCCAGCCGCTTCAGCAACGTAGAGCTTGTTTTGGGAATTGGTGCTAAGCACCAACGCTGTTCAGGAACGCTGAGCACTGCGCCAGGCAACAAAGAAACAGCGCTCATCGCCTTGAAAGAAGGATCGAACGAATGTATCGGCTTTTTGCTTGGAAAGCTCATCAAGGTGGAATCTAGATTTGAGACAAGGTTTGGCTTGATCAAGTGCGGAAGATTGGCTTGCCTAGGTGGCTTTGGGATTGAGATTTTAAAAATGATTCCAATCGTGCTGGTACCGGTGAGACTCACGCGCTTTTTCGCTGTTTCTCAGGAAAAACTCAGCAAAGTGAATTTCTATCAACAAATTCATTCCAATGCTTTTCCTCCTTGGATCTGTCCTTAAAGCAGGTGGATTCCGTCGGGGTGGAACAAAGCGAAAGAGTTCTCGAACTAAACGCTGGAGCCGTGCCTCAAGGGTGGTTCTAATGAGTTGGGCCGTTGTTGGACAGCTTGGAACTGTTGGTGTCCTTCTTCAGCATCTTGATGTAAAGCCTGTTTTGGCTGACACCGTTCCTAACAGCTACGGAGGAACTCCTACTGGAGTAGGTGCAAGCAAAGATGAACCTACTACTTTTAACAGTAGGGGATCTATGGCGATCGGATATGCTGCTAGTGCAGGATATGAAACGGACAATATAGGGAATGCTAAGGGTATAAATAATGGAAGTTCTATCGCGATTGGAACGCTCACAAATGCTTCTCAATATGGTGCTGTCGCTATTGGCATTGGCGCTGTCACAAACCGAGAGAATCAAATTGTTTTAGGGGCTTCAACTAATCTCGTTGGAACGAGTGGCTTTACTTATGCCAATGCAAACAAAACAACAGTTACTGTTCCAAATCTTTCAGGTTCTAGTTCTGCACTCGTAGCTGCCAATGAAGATGGAACGTTGTATCGATATGAAGGTGCAGGTGGATTAGATAATCTGGATTGTGTGGGTGTAGGCGATAACGCCGTTTGTTATGGCATAGGCGCAAATGCCACAGGTAAAAACACGACTGCTATTGGTGCGTATGCCAATGCGGCATCATCAACTGGAACACAGATATTTGGTGCCACCGCTATTGGATCAAGTTCTGAAGCACGTGGCACAAATTCCACCGCTGTTGGTGCTGAAGCTAAGGCACAAGCCAACAGAACTACCGTTTTGGGGGTGGGGGCAACTGCTGCAAGTAATGGCTCTTCAGCAGTTGGGTATCTTGCGACTTCTTCTGGCTACCGAAGCCAATCCTTTGGTGCTTATTCGAATGCAACTCAAAATTCGGCGTCTGCATTTGGTTTTCAAGCGCAGGCTCTCGGAAACCGATCATTAGCTTTTGGTGCTTATTCAAATGCAACTGATAATGCTGCAATCGCCATTGGAGTTAGCTCCAGTGCAACTGGACTTCAATCTTTAGCCATTGGATCCAATGCCAGTGCTACAGGCCAAAAAGCAATTGCATTAGGCAGTCAATCTCAAGCCAATGCTTTTAGGTCCACGGCCTTCGGTACCCTTAGCGTTGCCAGTGCGGCAAATGCACAAGCCATAGGAAGTGAGGCAAATGCATCCCAAGTTAACTCTACTGCCGTTGGAACAGTTGCCAAGGCTAGTGGTAAGTACGCCAGTGCATTTGGAACATCGGCCAATGCCAGTGGCCTAGCTTCGATGGCCTTTGGCGCAGGTGCGAATGCCAGCGATACTGGCGCGATTGCCCATGGCGTGAATTCGATAGCGTCTGGAGCTAATTCATCAACCTTCGGTACAGCATCCACCGCAACTAAAGAGGATGCCATCGCTTTTGGATATTCAGCAGCAGCTTCTGGAATTGATTCGATTGCTATTGGTAAATCTTCAATTGCTAGCAACACAAACGCAACAGCCATTGGTACAGAAGCCAATGCAAGTGGAGTTAATTCAAGTGCTTATGGCGATAGTTCAATAGCTAGTGGGGCTGATAGTTCAGCATTTGGATTTAATGCGAAAGCAACCGCATTGGATTCAACGAGTTTTGGCGTTTCAGCAAGAGCATTAGCGAATCAATCCATTGCTATCGGACGAGCCTCTAAGGCCAATGCAAGCGGTTCTGTCGCAGTTGGTCACGTGGCAGTTGCTTCAGGTTATCGCTCCTCAGCTTTTGGCAAAAATGCTAATGCCAGTGGCACCTACTCCACATCCATTGGTGCTTTTGCGAATTCTGCTAACAATGATGCTCTAGCAATCGGCTACTCATCACTTGCCTCCGCAGAAGATGCAATTGCTATTGGTACATTCTCAGTAGCAAGTGAAACCAATTCAACAGCGATTGGTACGGAAGCCAAGGCTACAAAGGTCAATTCCAGTGCTTTTGGTGATGCCGCTGAAGCGTCCGGTAATCAAGCCACTGCGTTTGGTGCTGGCTCAGTAGCGACGAAAGAAAATGCCACAGCAATTGGAGAGAAGGCGGAGGCTTCTGGCACTCAATCAACGGCCGTTGGCAGACAATCTTTAGCCAGCATGCACGATGCCACAGCTCTTGGCACAGTCAGTAAAGCAACAAAAGAGCGAGCTACTGCAATTGGTGTTTTAACCAAAGCCAGTGGTAAGTGTTCAACAGCTGTGGGTGCCTTAGCCGTTGCTAATGGCTTCCTTTCGCAAGCTTTTGGTGCCAATGCAACCGCTTCTGGCACGAACTCCACTGCTCTTGGCAGCTATTCCAAGTCAATCAAAACGAATTCAACAGCCATCGGTACAGGGTCAGTTACCACACGTGATGATCAATTAATACTGGGTAAGAGTGATACACAGGTCACGGTTTCTAATATTGCGACCGATAGTTCAGCAACAGATGGAAGTCAGTTTGAGATGGTTGTCGCTAATGGGGATGGAACTCTGTCTGGGATTCAGGTTGGGGATGGTCTGACAATTAATAATGGTGGTCAATTAGAAGTGAACACTGGTGGTAATAATATTATTGTCAACCCTAATGGATCGCTCAGTACACCAAATACATCGGTCATTTCTGGAACAGTTACAGCAACGGGAGATGATGAAACTCAACTAACAACAAGAAAAGAGAACGGCACAATTGTTACTGGTGTTTGGAATAGCGCGAACTCAACCAGTGTTTTTGCTGTTCAAGCGAATGAATCTGTTGTTAGCGGTGGAGATAATATTGCTGTTGCTTCTAGCAATGACGGCCGGGTCACTACCTATAGCGTTAGCGGATATAACGCGACAACCCAAGCAGGTGCAGTTGCTGGTGGGGCTGCTTCTACCAGTAACGGTGTCACCGTTACCTCTAAATACGACGCCGGAACTCAAACAACGAGTTATGGCGTTGAGGTTGCAACGGGTAATGGTTTAACCATCAACAACGGCCAGCTCGAAGTTAACACTGGTGGTAACAACATCATCGTGAACCCCAATGGATCGCTCAGTACACCAAATACCTCCGTCATTTCCGGAACAGTTACAG
>NZ_AGIK01000009.1 GCF_000230675.1 Synechococcus sp. WH 8016
GAACCAACCGACATAAAGACGGTTGTTGGTGGAGGTGACCCACTCACAGAACTGCTGCCAGCCGTTAGCGCCGGAGCGCTGCTGGATGGTGGTAGTCATGAGAACGGAAAAGAGCCTGTGGGACGAATCCCGGTGGCGAATAAAGAAGGTCGGTTAACCCGACACAGGCAATGTAACGGAAGTTTGCGGAGCTGACACGGAATGGGCGCGGAGACTTTCTGATCCCTCCGATCAGCTCAGCTGATCACGGGTCTGAATGACGAAGCGCTTGCGCCTGTTTGGAGCTAATCCGACCTGCCGTTTCCAGGACTTCACTAATAGTTTCCAGGGTGAGGACAGCCTGTAGCCGTAATCCATTGCACTCCAAGCGCTGCTTGGCACGGGTGTCATGGACGCCGCCATGGTCAAGGAACACCACCACATCTCTCACCTTCAAACCAGAGGACTCAAGCTTGCCAATTCCTTCCAACACGCTTCCACCCGTGATCAGGATGTCGTCGACCACAGCCACGGTCTCGCCCTCATTGAATTCGCCCTCCACCATGCGCCTGGTTCCATGGGCCTTCACCTCTTTGCGGGGGTAGATCAGAGGCTTATGCAGTTGCAAAGACAGGCCCGTCGCGGTGGGCAAAGATCCATAGGGAATGCCTGCAATGCGGTCGAACTGCAATGGGCGTAGCACCTGGGCATAGCAATCGAGCACGCGATGAAAGAGCGCAGGATCAGAAATGATCTGACGCAGATCCACGTAATAGTTGAAGACAGCACCGCTGGCCTGCTTGAACTCCCCAAATAACAAGCAGCGAATATCGAACAGATCGATCACAAGCTCACGCAGCTCAGGGTCGATCAGCGGCTCAGCTTCCGAACTGGCATTCGAGGTTTCCAGGCCTAGCGCAGGCTGATCAGGATGCGGCCAAATTCTGCACTGCTCGGATTCAAACTCCAGGTTTGATTGCTTCTGCAGGAGATGGTCTTGACGCATGCGGTTGATCCGCTCTTTCAGCGCAGCGGTTTGCTCATTGATATCGCTCTCAGTCAGGAGGTTTTGGGGGAGGGGCAACAGCAACCCATCTCCCGCCAAATTCAGTCCGCTCGCCATCAGACGTTGCAGGTTTCCTTCCTCACCCCAGAGGGAACGGAGCATGACAAACCGTTCAGGCGCTGCTTGACGCACTTGAGCCAAGATCGCCGGATCGCTCGTGCCCACTTCGAGCAGGAGTTGATCTGGCGTTCCCCAGCGCTGACTTTCGCGCACCACCTTTAAATAGAAGGGATCGTCCTCGTTGGGATGATGTTGTAAGGCAACGGCCGCGGGGTTAGAGCTGTGGCAATTAATCAGAACCCCTTTGCCTGGATACAACAGAAAAGGAGCGGCGATGTCCTGACCCGCGAGGGGGTTAAGAGTGACGGCGTCCGCATGCAATGTTTTAAACAGATAGGCGGCGACCGCGCTGGAGCTGTTGAGGTCCCCGTGCTTGATATCGATAATTAAGGGCAGATCGAGGGGGAGCAGTTCACGCACCTCCAACAACAGTTCCACACCTGCAGAACCCATCGCCTGATAAAAACCAAGGCTTGGTTTGTAGGCGCAGACATGGTCAGACGTGGCTTCAATCACGGACTTGCACCATGAGCGCGCCTGACTGAGCAACGAGCTACCGCCAAGGCCACGATGGGCAGCCCAGCTGCGGAGCATTTCCGGATTCGGATCGAGGCCAGTCACCAGGAGCGACTGGCGGCTGCTCATTGCATCGGTGAGTGCCGTGAAAAAACCCATAGCTGTAAGGGTTGTTTCCACCAGGATGCGCGGTTCTTAAGTGCTTCGATGCACGCGATCTAAGAATTGAATTATTTAATGACTTGATTCCTTTGCTGGCACGGGGCAAGCCCTGAAACTGTTGAGAAGCATTTGCCTGTTCTGACTAGGATCTCAAACGAAAAAACTGAAATCTCTTCTCATTTCCCTTAGAAATCAAGGCCCTCATATCAGCGGAGCATGAAATCACAACCGCTGCATAAATGTCGGAGCCTTGATTCCGAAACGAACCACCAACAAACGAGACACAAAGCAACCCACAGTTACAAACAAAACAGCAATTTTTATTGGCGTGGGATTCATACTATTAGAATTTGCGTAAAATGTAATAAAGAGAGAAAGCATTAACCCCCAGAAAAAAGAGAGTTCGGCATATAAATCATGCCGAAGTGTGGGATGCGTTGCATCAGCTCTAAGTACATCACGAAGAATGGCACCACCCGCTCCTGTTAGAGCGCTAAATATTGGTCCCCAGAGGAGCAATGGATTGCATTTCTCTTCTACAGCAACGATGACTCCGACGACTGTGAATGCTGCTAACCCAAGACCATCTAGAACTTGTATGGCTTGTTCTCCTAACTGGAATCTCTCCAACAAGCGTGGAACACCACGCAGGCTGGGCATCTTCATCACAATATGACTCAAGAATACAAGCGCGATCACAATCATGAGGTTATGGGTCGACTGAAGAACAGCTGGCTGGTCTCGATTAGCGAGCAGATCCCTCAGAATTCCTCCACCAAAAGCGGGAAGGCTGGCCAACACAAGAGCACCAAATAGGCTAAAACGATCACGTTGGGCCAAAAGCACACCAGAAAAAGCAAAAGCTCCTGTCCCAATCGTTTCCAAGGTGAAAAACCAAGGCTGACCAGCGGTCATTCCCAGCAATGAAGGGAAGAGGTAATCACGAACTATCTGGTTAAAACGTCCATCATCTTTGAGTTTTTGTATAGCTCGATCGAACGCGGAAACGAGTTCTGGTGATGAGCTAATCCGACTAAAGATAGCCACAATCGGGCCCGAAAAGATATAATCATTTCCCATAATCAACTCTCGATTCAAAGACTCTTCCCAGATCAAAGTTCCACCTACGAGACGATCAATTGGGACTAGGTCTACTTTTCCATCAACAAGGTTCTGAAGATTTTCCAAGTCTGTGGACACTGGAGTCCAGCGGTCGATTTGAGATGAGTCCTTAAGAAAGTGATCAATCTGCTCACCGTAGTAATACCCTGACACGACACCCAGACGAAGCTTGCTGTCGAGGAACGACTGCTTAAAAATTTCAGGATGCAGCATCGCTACCGCGCTCTGTTCAGACCTTCTGCTGATCAAAACAATATCTTCACTTCGATAGGGAGCTGAAAAATAGGCGTAACGCGCGCGTTCCGGAGTAATAAAGGCTCCTCCAGCTACATCACGAACTCCCAGCCGGATATCCTCTTGATGAACGCCCCAATCCACTTGAGGGAGTTGCAGAGTGAGTCCCAGTTCTTCTTCGAAAACCTCTTTGAACAACTGCACGTCCAGTCCAGTGAGCTGACGGCGATCATCATTGATCTTTTGTAAGTACTGATATGGCTTCCAGGGGTACCAACCACCCCTTATGACATCTTTTTCAAAGGCAGAGACAGAGACAGAAAGCGACAAGCTTATAAACAGAAGCGCCAACGTCACTGCTGCACGGAATGCCTTGGACTTCACGGATCAGGATTGACTGGCTTTCATGCTGCTCCAACTCACTGCAATTGAAAACCCAGCCATAAAACCCAGGCACAAAAAAGCCCCCTCCTTTTGGGAGGGGGCTTTCTAGTTCAGTTGATCTGAACTTTTAAGGGGTTCCAGATCAACCGATTGCAGGTGCTTGGAGAGCCACAGGTGTGGACTCAGCAGCTGCCAGGTCGAGGGGGAAGTTATGAGCGCTGCGCTCGTGCATCACTTCCATGCCGAGACCGGCACGGTTCAACACATCGGCCCAGGTGTTCAGGACGCGGCCCTGACCATCAAGGATGGACTGGTTGAAGTTGAAGCCGTTCAGGTTGAAGGCCATGGTTGACACGCCAAGGGCGGTGAACCAGATGCCGACAACAGGCCAGGCAGCAAGGAAGAAGTGAAGGCTACGGCTGTTATTGAAGGAGGCGTATTGGAAGATCAAGCGACCGAAGTAGCCGTGAGCTGCAACGATGTTGTAGGTCTCTTCTTCTTGGCCG
>NZ_AGIK01000010.1 GCF_000230675.1 Synechococcus sp. WH 8016
GCTGATGCCAATGCTGTTACTGCGATTGCAAAAGAAGCAGGTTTCATTATTTCTGCTGATGATCTAACTAAGGCTCAATCCGAACTTTCAGAACGAGAGCTGGAAGGCGTTGTTGGAGGTACTGTGATGCTAACTAAGGCTCAATCCGAACTTTCAGAACGAGAGCTGGAAGGCGTTGTTGGAGGTACTGTGATGCTAACTAAGGCTCAATCCGAACTTTCTGAGGTACTGGGTGTTTGTTAGCAACACTGTGTTATTAGCACTGGTTCTAAGTCACACTCAAACCCCCTGCCGCCGTAGGGGTTTTTTATTTCTTCAATCAACACCATAAACCCTTAAATCAGCCTTTGATACCTGGCACCATTACAAAGTAGAAAGTTGCCTTGATGACTTATTTGGAAGGAACTAATCAGAAATAGTTATACATATTCACAACGAATCTACCCTTGACTTAATTTACTCTAAAAGTATTTATATTCCCTAGATTAATCACCACAGCTTGAAGATTTGATCACCATCACGAATGCCATTGGCTCGTCTAAATCTCGCTGCTATCTAGTGCCACTCGTCAGGGATTTGGTTGAGCCGCATATCAAACGCAAGCGGTAGTTGCTGCTGCCCAGGCGATACACGCTTTTTCTTGCTTCTTTGATGACCTCTTGTCTCAACCAATCGCTTCAGCATCCTTGAGCCCCAATGGCACCTAGAGCCGCCTTTGCTTTTGTGCCGGTAGTTCTGGCAGAACCATGCATATCGCCTGGAACATCCCTTCAGGCTTGATGCCAGTTGCAGAAAGCTTGGGTGCCATTCGCTGATGCCATCACATGCCAACCGTCCGTAATGCCCGTAATTGGAATAGGGGTCATAAAACCCTTTTCTTATTCCTGCTGCCTTTGGATTGGCGTGGATATAACGCAATGTATTCAGCACTCGCCTGTGGTCTGTTGGAGCAATTGCAGTGGCGTAATACCTTGCTTCCCAAAAGTGCCCGCAACGACCACTCAGGCGATTAAGTGCCATCGCTGAATACCAACCAAACCAATGCATCAGCTTTGGCAGTTGGCGTGCATCATCAGGTCTCACCAGCAAGTGCAGGTGATTAGCCATCAGGCACACCGCATACAAGCGATGAGGCACCTTTTGCTTGGCTTTAGAGAGCACAGCTAACAGCACATCTCGCCTCAATCCTTTGGCAATCAAAAACTGACGGCTGTTGCACCGCAGCGTGATGTGAAAGGAATAACCCTGTGGCAGATAGCGTGGTAAGCGTGACACTGGAGAAGAGCAACTTGCATTGACCTATTACCTTGATGCTCTGCCCTTAGGGGTCTTGGCGTATTCCTGTTGGATTTGACTGATAAGAAGACCCTGCAGGTCTCTATAAGCCCGATTGACCTTCTGCACCTCAATCAACATCGCTGCTTCCACATCAGGCAGGCGAATAGCAATGGTTTTCATTTGTTTTTCTCCAGTCGCTCCAACTTCTCCGCAATCGCTGCACGACAGAATGCTGAGATATTGAGATGCTGGCTTCTTTTCAGCAGGAGCAGTGCCTGGTGGAGTTGTTGGGCATCATCTTCTGGGTAAGTGATTGTGAGTTGATTTCTTCTCATTTCTTTTGGGGTGATAGGTCGCTATTGAATGGGTCAAGGGCAATCAGCTCCAAACTCGTCTGTTTTCCCAAATAACTGCTGATGCGTTTGTAGTCATCATCCTGTTGGCTGATGCGTTGAATATCTATGGATTTCCATTTAGACAATGCCTTGACCTTATTGGGAAGTCGCTTGCGAAACAGGGCTTCCATCTCAACTTGGGTATTTAGGCTCTCTGGTAACTTCTCAACAATCAGGTGCGTGTGAAACTGACCTGTGCCTTGGTGGCTGGTTTCGTGGAAAAACAGCATCTTGGGGTAGGGGTATTCACCAGCACCCTTGATGCTCTTATCACGGCTCTTGTAGATGATGCGATGCAGTTTTCGCTTGAGGTCAGCGACATCTTTGAGTAACTCATCTTCTTTGCTGTGGTGGTCTCGGTAGTGAAAGCTGATGAGCCACCAAGGGTTGATGCTTTGGAGCTCGCCTTTGATGAGGCGTTTGATATTCCGTTTCAACCTTTGGGCTTGCCTGCGCTCTTCTTGTTGTATTGATTTCACTTGAGTTTCTCCTGTTTCTTCTCACGCTGAGACACTGACACCAACTCCTTGGCATCCAGCACATCTCTTCTGTTAGTTGCTCGCAGCTTGCCGCTATGCGGTTGTTGCTTCTCAATCCACCGAGTAAGCACTGCAAGCGTTAGTTATTTATGCGAGTTGCACCTTTTACAGGGTCGGCAGATGTGGATTGACTGATACGCCAATATCTGCAGGCAAAGCCAACAAGAGCGACACATCACGCAGGCTTGTTTTTATTGCTATTTCCGCCGTATATCAAGCCCTGACGCACCCACTTTTATAGCTTGGCTCATAACATCTTTTTTGATTATTCATTTCACGCTGTCTGCCAAGTCGGCATCTTCAATCTGCCTGTTGGCTTGGCATAGGTATCAAGCAGCATCTTGGTGGAGTGCCCTGCTGCCGCTGCCAAGTCCGCTGGGGAGTTTGCCATCGCCAATGCGTGAGACAGGAAACTATGGCGTTGGGCGTAAAGACGGCGGGGCTTCAATCCACAGCGTTGCAATGACCGCTTCCAAACACGACCCACAAGATGGTCGTAGATATTCGTGTGACTGGTGGGGGCGACAAACACCAGCCCATAAGGGTCGTAAATCTCCAGCAGCTCCATCTCAGCCTTGTGCTGTCTCAACACCTCCAGCACTTGTGCGGTCAGTGGCACAACCCTCTCTCTTCCTGTCTTCGTGGTTGCCCAGCTGTGATGACCTGAGGAATAGCCATCACGCCTCAAGCTCTTGCAGACCAGCACCTCTCCCTCCTCCCATCGGATGCAATCCCAGGTCAATCCCCTGATTTCGGCATTACGCAGCCCTGTGCTGAGCCACAGCAGAAACAGCGGGTAATACCAGGGCTCGTTGCTCTCCAGGTCGCTCAGCACTGCCTGGATTTCATCCACGCTCAGCACATCGCTCTGCACTGACCGCCGCTGCCACTTGAGTTTGTGAGAAAACAAATGGCGGTTGCCACCGCTGCATTGGCGGTAGTGGGTCATCAGCCCAGCGATGGTGCAGTCGCTCAAGCCACGCTCCTCTCTCAACCAACGCAAAAACTCCTCTGCATCGCTTCTGTTGCGGATGGGCTTTCCGTAGTGCTCCAGCAGCTTGTGGGCGTGGATTGCGGCTGCCTGGCGTTTGCTCTCTGCCCTCATCCTCAACGCCTCCAGCAATCCCACCTGCTTGCCATTCACTAGCGGCTGATATGCCATCAGGCTGCGGTCAAAGCTGCCCTGCTGGTAGTCGCTCCAGATTTGGGCGGCGATGGCGTGGGCTTTAGCCACTGCCACAGGGTCATCCCAGCGACCCAGGCGGTTGATAAACGCATCCCTGCCATCAATGCGCACACGGACCTGGAGCGTGCCGTTGTTGTTTCTCAGGGAAGGTGGTTTCCTCAAGCTGTGCCGCCGCTGCTGAGACCAGGGCTACGGCTGCACCACTGACCCAGCCAAGCCAGCCGCGTCCGCCTGTAGCCCTTCGTAGCTGGGGGGAGTGTCTGGGAGAAAAAATCTGGGGGTTTTGGGGGCAGTGGCTTGGCGATTGGCTGGGAGACCAAGGGCGACCGCTGAAATCTGAAGCCCAGCTTGTGGTCTCTGGGAGCTGGGCTCGCTTCACGCAGTGGTGGATGCCATAGCTCACATACACATAAAACCGCCCTGGCTCGCCAAACAGGGTTTCGTTTTGCGGTGAGCGGCGGAGATAGCCGTGGCAGGCAGGCTCATCCTGGGAATACGCCTCCGTCTCCACAATC
>NZ_AGIK01000011.1 GCF_000230675.1 Synechococcus sp. WH 8016
GGAATAGCGCCAACTCAACCAGTGTTTTTTGCTGTTCAAGCGAATGAATCTGTTGTTAGCGGTGGAGATAATATTGCTGTTGCTTCTAGCAATGACGCCGGGTCACTACCTATAGCGTTAGCGGATATAACGCGACAACCCAAGCAGGTGCAGTTGCTGGTGGGGCTGCTTCTACCAGTAACGGTGTCACCGTTACCTCTAAATACGACGCCGGAACTCAAACAACGAGTTATGGCGTTGAGGTTGCAACGGGCAATGGTCTGGCAATTAATAATAATGGACAGCTTGAGGTGTCTTATGACGCTTTGAAATGCACTGGCGTGGGAGACGGTGCTGAATGTTATGGAGAGGGCGCTGAGGCCAGTGGCGCTGCAACAACAGCGATTGGATCAGGTGCGAAATCTACAGCTGTAGGCGCAACTTCATTGGGTAATAGTGCTGTGGCCGCAAATATTGGCTCCACTGCTATTGGTTCTAGTGCAAGGTCAGATGATAATTATGCTACTGCAATTGGCTTTGGCTCTCAGTCTAAATTTGAGACATCAACAGGATCAACATCATCGATCACTTTGGGGCGTAGCGATGAATTCGGTACGACGGACTATTTCCTCCCGGGATTAGCAAATAAGCCTGGAACGGATGGATCGACTCAAGCCGGAGGTACACAATATCTTACTGTTGACTCAGAGGGAATGATTGTTGCTGCAACAGCTGAAGTTCCTCCTCAAGTAAATATTATCGCTCCGAACTTCAATTGCATAGCAGAAGGTGAAGGTGCAACCTGTTTTGGTGAAAATTCAGTAGCTGATGGCGACAGAACGTCTGCTTTTGGTGTGAATGCAATAGCTAATGGATTGGGGGCGACTGCGTTTGGTTCGAATTCCACTGCAGGGGCGAGAGCGACAGCCCTGGGTGCATTCGCTAATGCTGCTGGAGATAATGCTATTGCTATTGGTGGATTGTCTAATGCGACCGGCGTAAGTTCTCTCGCGATCGGAGAAGAAGCGCAGGCTTTAGGTAATCGTTCGTTTGCTTTTGGTTTC
The DNA here is from genome assembly GCF_000230675.1 of Synechococcus sp. WH 8016. Classification (NCBI taxonomy): domain Bacteria; kingdom Bacillati; phylum Cyanobacteriota; class Cyanophyceae; order Synechococcales; family Synechococcaceae; genus Synechococcus; species Synechococcus sp. WH 8016. The sequence goes on from NZ_AGIK01000011.1 coordinate 1,044, forward strand.
CAGAGCAATGCATCTAAAAACGACACCCTTGCCTTAGGTACTGGTGCTTCAGCGAATTACAGTTCGTCAGCAGCATTAGGCCAGAACGTAGAAACCACTCGTTCGGGTCAGGTCGCTCTTGGTTCAACCAATGCTGAAATTACCATTGCGAATCTTGCGACCGATAGTTCAGCAACAGATGGAAGTCAGTTTGAGATGGTTGTCGCTAATGGGGATGGAACTCTGTCTGGGATTCAGGTTGGGGATGGTCTGACAATTAATAATGGTGGTCAATTAGAAGTGAACACTGGTGGTAATAATATTATTGTCAACCCTAATGGATCGCTCAGTACACCAAATACATCGGTCATTTCTGGAACAGTTACAGCAACGGGAAGTGATGAAACTCAACTAGAGACAACAAAAGCTAACGGCACAATTGTTACTGGTGTTTGGAATAGCGCGAACTCAACCAGTGTTTTTGCTGTTCAAGCGAATGAATCTGTTGTTAGCGGTGGAGATAATATTGCTGTTGCTTCTAGCAATGACGGCCGGGTCACTACCTATAGCGTTAGCGGATATAACGCGACAACCCAAGCAGGTGCAGTTGCTGGTGGGGCTGCTTCTACCAGTAACGGTGTCACCGTTACCTCTAAATACGACGCCGGAACTCAAACAACGAGTTATGGCGTTGAGGTTGCAACGGGTAATGGTTTAACCATCAACAACGGCCAGCTCGAAGTTAACACTGGTGGTAACAACATCATCGTGAACCCCAATGGATCGCTCAGTACACCAAATACCTCCGTCATTTCCGGAACAGTTACAGCAACGGGAGATGATGAAACTCAACTAACAACAAGAAAAGAGAACGGCACAATTGTTACTGGTGTTTGGAATAGCGCGAACTCAACCAGTGTTTTTGCTGTTCAAGCGAATGAATCTGTTGTTAGCGGTGGAGATAATATTGCTGTTGCTTCTAGCAATGACGGCCGGGTCACTACCTATAGCGTTAGCGGATATAACGCGACAACCCAAGCAGGTGCAGTTGCTGGTGGGCTGCTTCTACCAGTAACGGTGTCACCGTTACCTCTAAATACGACGCCGGAACTCAAACAACGAGTTATGGCGTTGAGGTTGCAACGGGTAATGGTTTAACCATCAACAACGGCCAGCTCGAAGTTAACACTGGTGGTAACAACATCATCGTGAACCCCAATGGATCGCTCAGTACACCAAATACATCGGTCATTTCTGGAACAGTTACAGCAACGGGAAGTGATGAAACTCAACTAGAGACAACAAAAGCTAACGGCACAATTGTTACTGGTGTTTGGAATAGCGCCAACTCAACCAGTGTTTTTGCTGTTCAAGCGAATGAATCTGTTGTTAGCGGTGGAGATAATATTGCTGTTGCTTCTAGCAATGACGGCCGGGTCACTACCTATAGCGTTAGCGGATATAACGCGACAACCCAAGCAGGTGCAGTTGCTGGTGGGGCTGCTTCTACCAGTAACGGTGTCACCGTTACCTCTAAAATACGACGCCGGAACTCAAAACAACGAGTTATGGCGTTGAGGTTGCAACGGGTAATGGTTTAACCATCAACAACGGCCAGCTCGAAGTTAACACTGGTGGTAACAACATCATCGTGAACCCCAATGGATCGCTCAGTACACCAAATACCTCCGTCATTTCCGG
>NZ_AGIK01000012.1 GCF_000230675.1 Synechococcus sp. WH 8016
AGGGTATGTGTCCTTAGGCCTGTTATGTATGTTTAATTAGAGTTTGTTATACATCTGTGTAATTATTTTTTTAAATTTATATCGGTTTTGCTTTATGCTTTTTGTATCAATTGCTTTGCAATTTTATTGTTTATTAAAGTTTTTTATTATCAATTTTTAATTTTTTTCTTACAATACTTTGTTCCCATTTTCCGTACAATAGGCATAGGTCTTTTTTTCACTTTAGGTCGAGTCATATTATCCTCCGTCTTGTTTGAGTATCCATTTCCTAATTTAGGAAATGACTCTATGTATATTCTATATAGGTATTGGTAATCATTTGTTTCTTTTATTCTCATCTAGCTTCCCTTTTCTACTTGTTTATCTATAGTATTTGTTTTCTTTGCTTATTGCTCTTTGTGCCTGCTTTGATGATAACTTTCACACGTTATCGTATTGCACTTTTCTGCCCTTTTTTAAGTCTTATATCTGTTGACTGCTATTGTTTTTTCTGCTAATTCTTATTTTATTTATATGTTCCAATGCCTCATATGTGAGGTGTACTGGTTTTTCTGGACAGGCCTCATCGTTAACCTCTGATGCGGGGCACCGCCCCTGATCGGGGCTTCCGCCAATGAGTAAGCGCCGCACCCACAGTCCCGAGTTCAAGGCCCGAGTCGCCATGGAGGCGATCAGTGGCTGCAAGACGATCCCTTTTATTGTTTACTTTTTTTCTTCACCAATATTTTTCAGAAACTCTAATATATTAGCGTTACAGGTATACCACATAAGTTGTGGGTCTATAAGTTCATTTTCTTTTGAGAAATCTATCGAATTTGATAAAACTGCCAACAGTTTTCCCTTCTCAAGCTTATACATTGATTTGTTCATATCTATTGGGTGTCTTGTTATGTGTAGGTAGTAGGCATCAGGAAAATACTTTTTTATTCTCGCTAACCTCTGAGGAAGTAGTGCATATGCTGGGCTCTTGTCTATTAATGTTAAAGGTTAAATTTTTTCACAAATTTCCTCATATATATCACTTGTTTTTCTATCTGCTCTTCTAATTATCCATCTGTGTGACATTGATATAGTTTCCATTGTTTGTTCTCCTGCATATAGTTCCGATACCGTTCTTAGCAATCCGTGTGTTTGTGGAATAAAAATATCCCTATATTCTTCCATGAACTTTTTCATGTTTTCTTTGATCAGTATGTTCAATTCCGGTACAGAGTATGCTTCGGGATGTCCTCCCAGCATAGAAGCTGATATTGATGAGAATGATCTAGGCGCTGCTAATACAAATATTGGTGGTTTTCTTTTCAAGACCAATTTGCATATATCTTATTTTACCCTAAAACCCCTCTTTGTTTTACACTGTCACAACTTTTTTGGTTTTTTGTATTGTGTTTGCCTTTGTTACCCTGTATTATTATTCTTTAACTTGTCTTTAATTTGCTTACTCCTTTTTTAATCAGTACTGTCTTTGGTCTTCATATTCTGGCCAATTCTGTTTCGTCTTTCGACAATTTTTCAAATATTATGGCTTCTTCTTTTCATGAACGACGCTTAGAGCGTCAGCTTAAGCGGCAGGAGCGACGTTTAGAGCGTCAGCTTAAGCGGCAGGAGCGACGCAATATGCTTTTTGGTTCTACACCTACTCGTGAAAATCAATCTTCCATTTCAACCACTTCGGTTCGTTATCTTGAGCAAGATGGTCTAAAAAGGTCATACCTTCTCCATAAAC
>NZ_AGIK01000013.1 GCF_000230675.1 Synechococcus sp. WH 8016
AGCAAGTGGTAGCGGCAAGCAGGGTGGGGATCATCAGAACACCGAACCAACCGACATAAAGACGGTTGTTGGTGGAGGTGACCCACTCACAGAACTGCTGCCAGCCGTTAGCGCCGGAGCGCTGCTGGATGGTGGTAGTCATGAGAACGGATAAAGATGCCGAAAGGACAAGTCCTTAAGGCGAAGAAAAACTGGACTTAACCAGTGAAGAAAATTTAATTGAGTTGTGTTGCTTTGTGTTGCCCTTGGTATTGCTGCTCGTCATCACCCCCATAAGCCCAGCTAATTAATGGCCTGATCGCTGGGGTGCTCATAGCGTTAGGGAGATGCAAGCAAGTCGGCGCTTATTTCTGAAGCTGCTAGCAACCACGGCCGTGAGTCGATGGTTGCTTGATGGCGTTCATGCAGCCGCTCACAAAAAAAGCTCCGAAACAGTGGTCAGCTCGGAGCGAGGGGATCTTCGCCTTGCCTTGATCAGTGATCTCAATGGTCCTTATGGGTCGACCCACTACAGCGCAACCGTTGGACAAGGACTTGATCTGCTGTCTCAACTGAAACCAGATCTGGTGCTTTGCGCCGGCGACATGGTCGCCGGCCAGAAGATCAGCCTGACGAATTCCCAGCTTGAGGCGATGTGGAGCAGCTACCAATCCACGATTCTCAATCCGCTCCTTCAGAAGGGGATTGGAATGATCCCAACGATGGGCAATCACGATGCATCCAGCCAAAGATCAGGCTCTCGCTACGTTTTTGCGAGAGAGCGCATCCAGGCAGCGAGCTTTTGGGAACGTCAAAAAAACCAGCTTGGGCTGCAATTCATCGACGCCAAGGATTACCCCTTCCAGTTCAGCGTTAGGCAGCCTGGCTTGTTCGTAGTCGTGATGGATGCCTCTTCCGCCACCGTGGATCGAGGGCAACAGCGCTGGCTTGAGCAAGCCCTGGCCTCAGAGTCCAGATCTCCAGACGATTGCTGTTTGGTGATGGGACATCTCCCACTGACCGCCGTCAGTGTTGGTCGAGATCGTGCCGGTGAGTGCATCGAAGACGCCATGCATCTCACCGATTTGATGCAACGTCAACGGGTGGACCTCTATCTCTCAGGCCATCACCATGCCTGGTATCCAGGCGAACTCAAAGGACAGCGTGTCCTCAGTTTGGGTGCCATGGGAAATGGACCTCGTCGGTTGCTAGGTGCCCAAGACAAATCCGATCCGAGCCTCACGCTCCTGGATCTCTTTCAAGCCACGAAAACCGTTCGCGAAACCACATTCAGCTTGAAAACAGCGGAGCCGATCAGCCCTGACTCCCTACCAAGGCAGTTGAGATCAAAAGCATTCCCAAGCTTGGATCGACGAAGCACGCACTGGTCCTACGGCTCATAAAAAAGCGTTTTAAACGCATCTCCTTGCCGCTGTCAGCGCTCTCCCTCCAAGCCAAAAAACCAGCCATAAAAACCGGGCACAAAAAAGCCCCCTCCTTTTGGGAGGGGGCTTTCTAGTTCAGTTGATCTGTAACTTTTAAGGGGTTCCAGATCAACCGATTGCAGGTGCTTGGAGAGCCACAGGTGTGGACTCAGCAGCTGC
>NZ_AGIK01000014.1 GCF_000230675.1 Synechococcus sp. WH 8016
CAGGAAGAAGACATTGAACACGTATACCGCTAGAAGAAACCTCAGCGGCTATGGACTCAGATAACCCAATTATGCCAAATTTAGACGAACAGTATGGACCATCAAAGGCTCGACCTTGCGTACCAGATACTGAAGAAATGTTGATTATGTCGCCAAATCGCTGCTTCTGCATAATGGGTATGAAAGCACGATTTAGCAAAAATGTACCTGTAAGATTAACATTGATAATTGTTTCCCATTCAGAGAGGGATGTCTCGGATATAGGCTTGAGAGATTCTCCAGTTCTAAGCAAGCCGACACAATTAATAAGACCATTTATATGCTGAAAATGCGCCGAATACCATGTTGTTAAATCCTTTAGTGAAGACTCGGAAGAAATATCTGCTGCAAAGACTTGAGGTTTGGGAGCATTAGGATTGCTTTTCGATAGATCATCAACTAAATCAACTAATGACTCAGTGGATAAATCGACCAAGACGACTGTTGCGTTTAAACTGTGTAACAATGTAGAAAGGGATTTTCCAATTCCACCAGAAGCACCAGCTACAAGATAAACAGAGCCACGAAGATTCACATTGTCAGGAAAAGTCAAAAGCTTTACCTCCTATACTGTTTGAAGAAATCCCAGCTTAACATTGAAGCATCAACTTTATAAGATGTGGTGCCAACAAGCCATCTGGGCTGTGAAGAACCGCTGGGCCATGTATGCCCACCACCAATAATCTTATAAAGAACAACGCTTGACGAGTCTTGACATTCAGAAAATAAATATTTGATGACATTTGTAGAATCTTTTGAAACAGATGAGGACGAAACTACGTCTTCCTGAAGTGGTTGGATACTACAATTGTTATTAGTTGCCCACCATTTTGCAGTTGAAAGTGGAGAAAGAAAAGTACCGACTCGTCCTTTAGAAGAGGTACCACCCTTCCAAGGGACAAATCTGTCCAAAGTACCCGAAAACATGATAACTGGCATGGGCCGACTTGGCTTACAGAATAGTTCAAGATCTATTGG
>NZ_AGIK01000015.1 GCF_000230675.1 Synechococcus sp. WH 8016
ATGGTGGTAGTCATGAGGACGGAAAAGAGCCTGTGGGACGAATCCCGGTGGCGAATAAAGAAGGTCGGTTAACCCGACACAGGCAATGTAACGGAAGTTTGCGGAGCTGACACGGAATGGGCGCGGAGACTTTCTGATCCCTCCGATCAGCTCAGCTGATCACGCCTGCCCTGGAGTGGGTTGATGGCCTGAAGGCGATGCCTGAAGCCAAGGCCTGAGGGGCAGGGCGATGCTGGAGTCCTTGGCAAACGGCCATAAAAAAACACCACGCGCTGGTGGTGTGATCCTTGCCGATGGCACCAAGGCGTTGGGCGTCAGAGTTCAGATGGCTCCGGTGGCGGCCACCGGCTGCATCATGCCCCCATCACCATTGCCGAAATCATCATCATCTGAGTTTTCGTTGGGCTGGCTGAGCGCATAAGCCCCAATAAAAATGCTTCCAACGATGCTGATAACAAGTTGGAACGGAAAGTTGATGCTTTCAGAGACGACGTATTCGCCCATCAATGAATCTCCGTTACTTTTCTAAATATAGTCGTGAAGCCCGGTTTTGTCAGCTGATTAGTCAGTTTTTTCAACTGGAACGAGAGAGATTTGGCGTCTTTGTTTGTTGTTTAGGGATGGGAAGGCACAAAAAAGCCCCCTCCTTTTGGGAGGGGGCTTTCTAGTTCAGTTGATCTGAACTTTTAAGGGGTTCCAGATCAACCGATTGCAGGTGCTTGGAGAGCCACAGGTGTGGACTCAGCAGCTGCCAGGTCGAGGGGGAATTATGAGCGCTGCGCTCGTG
>NZ_AGIK01000016.1 GCF_000230675.1 Synechococcus sp. WH 8016
GCACCGGCTATGACAGAAATGGCAGCAATTCTATTGGACAATTCACAACCTAAACGCTGAGACATAAAGCCACCATTAGATATTCCAATGGCATAAATTCGTGAAGAATCAACATTCTCACTCAAAATGATCGTATCTATAAGAGAATTAATAAAACTAACATCATTGACATTATGTCCAATAGATGTACGTCCATCATTCCAGTTTTTCTTATGTGCATTAGGATAAACAACTACAAATTTTTCGCTATCAGCCAAGTCATTCAAACGAGAAGTCTTACGAAGTCTGTCGGCAGTGGTTTTACCGCCATGAAGAGCAATGACGAGAGGGAGTTGAACATCAGAAGAAACAGCGGGTTTATGGAGAAGGTAAGACCTTTTTAGACCATCTTGCTCAAGATAACGAACCGAAGTGGTTGAAATGGAAGATTGATTTTCACGAGAGGGTGTAGAACCAAAAAGCATATTGCGTCGCTCCTGCCGCTTAAGCTGACGCTCTAAACGTCGCTCCTGCCGCTTAAGCTGACGCTCTAAGCGTCGTTCTTGAAAAGAAGAAGCCATAATATTTGAAAAATTGTCGAAAGACGAAACAGAATTGGCCAGAATATGAAGACCAAAGACAGTACTGATTAAAAAAGGGGTAAGCAAATTAAAGATAAGTTAAAGAATAATAATACAGGGTAACACAGGCAAACACAATACAAAAACCAAAAAAGTTATGACAGTGTA